>CAINEA010001005.1 GCA_903847525.1 uncultured Acetobacteraceae bacterium
CCTCGGCCTCGGCGTCATCGGACAGGAGGTCGCCCGCCTCGCGACCGCCCTCGGCATGCGCGTGCTCGGCACCAGGCGCGGCGGTGCCCCCCTGCCGGGGCTCGCGGAGGTGCTGCCGCCCGAGCGCACCGACGAGGTGCTGGCCCAGTCGGACTTCGTCGTGCTGCTGCTGCCGGCCACCCCCGCGACCGAGAACTTCATCGATGCCCAGCGCCTAGTCAGGATGAAGCCGGGCGCCTGGCTGCTGAATTTCGGCCGCGGCCACCTGATCGCGGACGCCGACCTGATCGCCGCCGTGCAGGCCAAACAGATCGCCGGCGCCATTCTGGACGTGTTCCGTCAGGAACCCCTGCCGGTCACCCATCCATTCTGGACCACGCCCGGGATCACCGTCCTGCCGCATATCGGCGGCGGCCACCCCGAGCGCGACCGCATCGTCGCCCGCCTGTTCGCCGACAACCTCGCCCGCTTCCTCAACGCCCAGCCGCTAAAGGAAATCGTCGACCGCTCCGCTGGCTATTGATCCCGTGGGGTCATTCCACCACGTCGGCTTCCGGCCGGTCGCCGCCTTCCGACTTCTCGACATGCCATTTGCCGGCTTCATCCTGGAACTCGATCAGCGTGCTGTCGCCGGGCACACGCTGTTCCGCCGCGGCGCGGTGGGCCGCGCGAAGCGCCATTGCGCGGGTACGGAAGGGCTCGGAAAAAACGTCACCGAGCTTGTAGGCCCAGCCCCCGTCATGTTCGACCACCCTGTAGTGGATATGCGCCATGGCTTTCCTCCGCCGAAGTCGGTGCACGCGTAATAGGACCCGTCACCAGGTCCCGTATTCGCCGCCCGGATCAGGCCGCGCCCCCGAGATCAGGCCACGCCCAAGGCAACCGCGAGCCCGAAACCGCTTGCGATCAGGCCGAGGATGCCGCCCGTCCAGGCCAGCCAGCGCACCCGGGTGACGACCGAAACCGAGGTTAGCACGATCGCGATCTGCAGGGCACCGACAACGAATTCGAACTGGTGGTAGCGGTGGAAGGCGTGGTCCCGCTCCTCGGTCTGGTGCGCGGCCTTCTCGGCAAGCTGCTTCAGGCCATCGCCGCTCTTGGGATCGTCGCGCAGCCGCGCTTCGGTTTCGCGTGCCGCGGCGATCTTCTTGGCAATCGCCGGGTCGGCGGCGTTGGGCAGGCTCTCCAGCAAATTGGCCTCGGCATTGCGCACCGTGGCGCGGGCGTTCTTCGCCTGATAGAAATTCCAATCGTCCGATACGCCGATATGGTGGGTCAAATAGGCGTTCTGGGAGCCTTTTTCGCCCATTTCCGCCATCGCCAGCGCCGCCGCCAGGATGGCGATCACGATGGCGATCTTCGGCGCCGAGCTATCGCGGCCATGTTCGACGGCGTGGTGGGCGTGCTCGAGGCCTTCCTTGGCGTGCTCGATCGTGTCGGACATCGGCAGAAAACTCTTTCTCGTTAGGGGCGTTCGTTAACTGTACGCGGTCCACTACAATGACGAACTTCCCGCTTCAATCAAGCGTGAGGCGTCCGATGATCGGCGGGATGCCTGCCACTGGCTTCGATGAACCTTCGGTGGCGGTGCTTCATGGAAGCGCAGCCTTGGTTTAGGCTGCCCGCATGGATATATCTCACAAGCCGATCTCCAGGTCCTTTCTGGGCGTCCAGCCCCAATTCCGGTCCATCCCTGGGCGCCTCTTGTGTCCTATCGTGCAACTCGCCCTGCTGTGCGTCGCGCTCACCCTGGCCGGCCCAGCCTCGGCCGATACGCTGGAAGCGCCGAAGGGGCGGCTGGAGCGGGGAACAGCGGCCAGGTTCGTCTATCGGGTGGACCGCCCAGCCGACCGGCCGGCGGCGGGCGCGTCCGCAGGCAGCCTGACGCTGGACTGGACCGACGCACTCGGCCGCAACGTGGAGCATCGGGTCATGCCGGTGCGCCTCGCCGCCGGCCGTTCGGTGCCGGTGCTGCTGGATCTGGGCCGCGTCGTGGCGACCGCCAACACGCTGCACGGCACGCTGCGGCTTAACGGCAAGGACAGCGACGCCACTGCCGACTTCGTCGTGCCCCCCCCCGAAGATGGCTGGGCCGATTGGAAGACGATCATTTGGGGGCAGCGGAACCAGGCACAGCTTCAGGCCCTGCGATCGCTTGGCATCACCGGAAACAATGTAATGGCGACCCGCAACGCCGAACTCACCGCCGAGTACGCCGCCAAGGTGATGGCGCCGCTCCTAGCCGCGGACATCGCACCGTATATCGAGAACGTCGCCACCGATTTCTATGCGGCCTATCACCGCTGGGTGCCCGGCAAGTCGGTCACCTGGCTCTATCTGGAAGCGGTGCGCCGCTATCGGGAAAACCCCGACGACCCGTCCGTGCGGCTGCGCGAGCCCAGCCTCCTGGACCCGGCGTGGCAGGCACGGATCGACACCAGGCTGACCCAGCATGTCCGCATCTACGGCCGCTACCGGCCGCTGTTCTACGATCTCGGTGACGAGACCGGCATCGCCGATCTGGCGGCGAACTGGGATTTCGACTTTTCGCCGCAATCCCTGGCGGGAATGCGCGGCTGGCTGCGCACCCGCTACCCGTCTTTGGCCGCGCTGAACCGGCAATGGGGCACGAATTTCGCCAGCTGGGATGGCGTCGTCCCGCCGACAACGGATGCGACCGTGGCGCGGACGGACGGCAATTTCTCCGCCTGGTCGGATTTCAAGGAATGGATGGACGAGTCGTTCTACCGCGCATTGCGCCGGGGCACCGACACGATCCATGCCGCCGATCCACGGGCGCGATCAGGCGTCGAGGGCGTCCAGGCGCCCGGCTGGGGCGGCTATGATTTCACCCGCCTCGCGCACGCTGCCGACGTGCTCGAAATATATGACATGCACAACAATGTGGAGATCGCGCTGTCGCTGAACCCGGCGCTGATCACCCTGACCACCGGCTTCGGCACCGGACCCCGCGAGGCACACCGTCTCTGGCACGAGGCGCTGCTCGGCCAGCGCGGCACGGCGATCTGGGACGAGAAGAACGCCACGGTGGCGGAAGACGGCACGCCCGGCCCGCGCGGGCTGGAAATGGTCGGTACCTATACCGAACTGCGCGGCGGTATCGGCGCGCAGCTGATCGCCAGCCGCATCGCGCGCGACCCGGTCGCGATTCTGTATTCACCGGCCAGCTACCGGGTGCACTGGCTGCTGGACGTCAAGGCCGA
>CAINEA010001006.1 GCA_903847525.1 uncultured Acetobacteraceae bacterium
AGCCCCAACCTTCCTTTCCGCCCTTCCACACCACCTGCCATAGGATCACACCGATGGCGATGGGACCCAGGCTGGATCTTCGGCAATCGCAATCGCTGGTGATGACGCCGCAGCTGCGGCAGGCCATCAAGCTGCTGCAGTTTTCGAACATGGAAGTGAATGCCTTCGTCGAGGAGGAGTTGGAGCGGAATCCGCTGCTGGAGCGTGATGAACGCAGCGATGCGCCGGCCGATGAGCGCGCGGCGCTCGATCAGATCCTACCAGTCGAAACCATTTCCGGCGACGCGGCGGATTTTGCCGGTTCCGACGTGATGCCGGACAGTGCCGCCAGTCCGCTCGATTCCGATCACGGTGAGACCTACGAGCCCGGCAGCCCTTCCGACGGAGAGGCGTATGCACACGCGGGCAGCGGCAAGGGCGGCGCGCAGGATTTCTTCGACGATGACCGCGGCATCGAGGACATAGCCGAACCCCGCCGTAGCCTGCGTGACCATCTGGGTGAACAGTTGCGGCTGAACATCACCGACCCCGTGGACCGGATGATCGGCGCCTACCTGATTGCCTTGCTGTGCCCGGCCGGCCGCCTGACCGCGGATCCGGCGGCGATCGCCCAGGCGATGGGGGTCCCGCCCGAACGGATCGAGGCCGTACGGGCCAGGATGATGCATTTCGATCCCGTCGGCCTGTTCGCGCGCAGCCTGAAGGAATGCCTGGTAGAGCAGTTGCGTGAGCGCAACCGGCTCGATCCGGCAATGGCCGCGCTGCTGGAGCATCTCGACCTGCTCGCCGGGCGGGATATGCGCCGGCTGATGACCATCTGCGAGGTGGATGCCGAAGATCTCAAGGACATGATCGCGGAGATCCGCGAGCTCGATCCCAAGCCGGGTGCCGGTTTCGATTCCGAAACGCCCATTTCGGTGATCCCAGACGTGCTGATGCGCGCGCTCCCGGACGGCTCCTGGGCGCTGGAATTGAATCCGGAAACGATGCCGCGCGTCCTGGTGAACCAGAGCTTCTACGCCCGTGCCGTGGTGCGGGCCGACAAGTCGGAAAAGACCTTCATGCAGGAGCAGCTGCAGACCGCCAACTGGCTGGTCAAATCGCTGCAGCAGCGCGCCCAGACGATCATGAAAGTGGCGGCAGAGATCGTGCGCCAGCAGGATGGCTTTTTCCGTCGGGGGGTCGGCTATCTCCGCCCGCTAATCCTGCGCGATGTGGCCACCGCGGTAGAAATGCATGAGAGCACCGTCAGCAGGGTGACCGCGAACAAATATATCGCCACGCCGCGCGGCACATTCGAGCTTAAATATTTCTTCACGACTGCCATCAATGCGACCAATGGCGGTGAGCAGCACAGTTCGGAGGCGGTACGCAGCCGCATTAAGCTGCTGGTAGACGCGGAACAGACAAACACCATCCTGTCGGACGATGCCATCGTTCAGGCGTTGCGCAAGGAAGGCATAGACATAGCCCGCCGGACCGTGGCCAAATACCGGGATGCGCTGCACATCCCCAGTTCCGTGCAGCGCAAGCGGGAGAAGTCGGTATCGGCCTGATCGGGCGCCCGATGCATTACCCGGGGTTGAGATCCGGGCAGGCGGCGAGATGGCCGTAACCGACACCGCTCCACTTATCGGGGAGAGGTAGCATGCAGATTACGGTTTCCGGCAAGCAGGTCGAATTGTCCGACGCACTGCGTACCCGCGTCGGCACGCAGTTAGACCTGATCGCGGGCAAATATTTTGACAGCGCGCTGGAAGCGCATGTCACGTTCAGCCGAGCTCGAAGTTTCTTTACGTGCGATATCAATGTGCATGCCGGCCGTGGCCTGCAGTTGCGCGGAGAGGGTGAAGCCGCGGATGCCAATGCGGCCTTCGATGACGCCGCCGAGCATATCGCCAAGCGCCTGCGCCGCTATCGCCGTCGGGTGAATGAGCACCACCGCGATCTCGCCAACCGCGCCCGCCCGGAAGCGGCGCGGCAATACGTCTTGCGCCAGGAGGAGGAAAGCGCCAACGGCGCGGCGGCCGAAGGCGAAACCCTGACCGAGACCTATGCGACCGTGATTGCCGAACATCCGGCCGAGATCAGCCTGCTGTCGGTCGGTGAAGCGGTGATGCGCATGGACCTCGTCAATCAGCCGCTGCTGATGTTTCGCAACAGCGGAACCGGAGCGCTGAACGTGATCTACCGGCGACCGGACGGCCATATCGGCTGGATCGACCCCGGCCAAGCGGCCTAGACTGATCCCAACCCGTTGATGCAGACAGCGCAGCCGGGGAAGCATCCCCGGCTGTGTTCGCGAGTAGGGGCAACATTCGCTCAGGAGCCTTGTCATGCAGCCGTCTCAAGCCCTAGCCCAATTATGGGCCGACGCCGGAATGCCGGCCGATGCATTGAACGACGTGCGCCTGATGGGGAGCGATCCGGTGCTGCCGTCCTCCTTCGCCGTCGGCACGGCGGCGCAGGTGTCCATCGCCGCCGCCGGCCTTGCGGCCGCCACGCTGCACCGCGAGGCGGGCGGACCGGCGCAGACGGTTTCCATCGATATGCGCCACGCCGCGACCGAGTTCCATTCCGAGCACTGGATGCGCGTGAACGGCAATCCGCCGCCGCCGGTCTGGGACAAGATCGCCGGGGTCTACCCCACCGCGGATGGCTATGTCCGCCTGCACACGAACATGCCGCACCACCGCGATGGCGTGCTGAAAATCCTCGACTGCGCCTATGACCGGGACGCGGTCGCCCAGGCGCTGTCCGGCTGGAAGGCAGAGGCGTATGAGCAGGCCTGTGCCGATGCCCAGATCGTCGGCAGCGCCTATCGCAGCATCGCCGAATGGGAGGCACATCCGCACGGCCAGGCGGTGCCGGGAATGCCCGTTATCAGCATCACGCGCATCGGCGATGCGCCGGTTGAGACATTGCCGGGTGGCGACCGCCCTTTGTCCGGCCTGCGGATCCTGGATCTGACCCGCGTGATCGCGGGACCGGTCTGCGGCCGCACGCTGGCGGCCCATGGTGCCGACGTGCTGCTGGTACTTAGCCCGAATCTGCCCAATGTCGGAGAACTCGCCATCGACACCGGCCGCGGCAAGTTCGCGGCGCATCTGGAACTGCGAAACGCGGCCGATCGCGAAACCCTGCGCGGGCTGGTGAAGGGTGCGGATATTTTCGTGCAGGGTTACCGGCCCGGCGGATTGGCGGCAAAGGGGTTTTCGCCAGAGGATACCGCGCGCATCCGTCCGGGCATCGTTCACGTGTCGCTGTCGGCCTATGGGGCCGTGGGCCCTTGGTGGGCCAAGCGCGGCTTCGATAGCCTGGTTCAGACCGCAACCGGGATCAACCACGCCGAGGCGGAGGCTGCCGGCCAAACCGCGCCCAAGCCGCTGCCGGTGCAGGCGCTGGATCATGCCTCCGGCTATCTGCTGGCGTTCGGCGCGCTGGCCGCGCTGCGCCGCCGGGCAACGGAAGGCGGCAGTTGGCATGTTCAGGTCTCGTTGGTGCGCACCGGCCACTGGCTACGCAGCCTGGGCCGGATCGAGGGCGGCCTGGCCTGCCCCGCACCGACCGAAGCCGGCATTGCTGATTACCTGCAGGAGGGTGCGTCCGGGTTCGGTCGCCTGCGCAGCGTTCGCCATGCGGCGATCCTGAGCAAGACCCCGGCGCATTGGGACCGGCCCTCGGTTCCGCCCGGCACCCACGAACCACGCTGGCCGTAGGAAAAACTATCTCCGCTCCGGGCCTGCCTCCAGCAGGGCCAGGTTCTGTTCGGCAAGGTCCGCTGTGGTGCTGTCCGGATCGAGTTCGATCGCGTGCTCCCAGTCGGCCCGTGCCCCGGCACCGTCTCCCATGCGCTGGCGCAGGATGCCGCGCTCCAACAAAGCCTCGGCATAGTCCGGGTTGATCGCCATCGCGCGGTCGACGTCTGCCTTGGCGCGATCCAGCTTGCCCTCCTGCCGCCAGGCGGCGGCACGCAGCACCAGGGCGTCGAAACGCTTGGGGTCAAGCTTCAAGGCGCGATCCAGATCGTCGATCGCATCCAAATAGCGCTCCATGGTCGCGGCGGCGACGGAGCGGTCGATCAGCAGGTCGGCGTCGTCGGGACTGAGAGCGAGGGCCGCGGTGGCGGATTCGAAGGCGCGGTCGGGTTCGTCGGCCATGAGCCAGGCCTGCACCGCCTGGTCGTAGACGGATGCGCGGGCGAGGGCGGATGCCTTCGATTTGCGGCCGAGCTCATCCAGCACCCGAGCCCCGGCCTCCGGGTCACCAAGCGCGATCTGGGCCAGTCCGCGGCAATGCGCGGCACCGTCGCCACCGCCGGTGGCCTCCCACGCATCGGCGAGGTTATTGGCGCCTTCGGGATCGGTGTCGATCATCTGTAGGCATTGTTCGTAGTCGGGGCCGGACGCGACGCGTGGCGGCACCGGGGGGACGGGCAACAGGCCCGCATCGGCGGCAAGGGGAAGGGGATCGTCCTGGCGCTCGGCGGCCGGGGTCAGCAACCACCAGCCTCCCAAAATACCGGCGAACAGGACCGCCGTCCCGCCGATGACCGCGATACGCATGTTCATAAGGCCGCACTCTAGTCTTTGGCGCATGCGTCGGGCAAACAGGGCGTATGGAGCAGCGCGAACCGGATCTTGTCATCTGTGGCCTCGGCTATACCGGGATGGCCGTCGCAACGGCCGCGCGTGCGGCCGGATTCTCGGTGACAGGCACCACCCGCGATCCTGCCGGCCGGCAAGCGCCGGACGGTGTGGCGGTGATCGGGTTTAACGACGCGGGTCCGGCGATTGCCGCCGCCACCCACCTGCTTGTGACCGCCGGACCAGCCGAAGCCGGCGATCCCGTGCTGATACGACATGCGGAAGCGATCGCGTCAGCGTCCGGGCTGCGCTGGATCGGCTATTTCTCGACCACCGGCGTCTATGGCGATCGCGGCGGCGCCTGGGTGGACGAGGATACGCCGCCGGCGCCAGCCTCCGCGCGCACAAGCCGCCGGGTCGAGGTGGAGGCGGAATGGAGCCGCTTTGCCAACACCCGCGCCGTGGACGTGTTTCGCATCGCGGGGATCTACGGGCCGGGCCGGTCGGTATTCGACGATTTGCGCGCTGGCGTCGCGCGCCGGACCATCAAGCCCGGCCACGCCTTCGGCCGGATCCACCAGGCGGACATTGCCCGTGCGGTGGTCACCGCGATGCTGCAGAACCGGGAGCCGGGCCTGCGCGTGCTCAATCTGGCGGACGACGAACCGTCCGAGAGCGCCGTCGTGATCGAGGAGGCGGCCCGCCTGCTGGGTATCGACCCGCCGGCGGCGGTGCCTTTCGCCGAGGCCTGGGAGCGGATGAGCCCGATGGCGCGCAGCTTCTGGGGGGAGCACCGGCGGGTCGCAAGCGCCAAGACCCGCAAGATGCTGGGGATCGAGTGGCTCTATCCCACCTACCGGGAGGGCCTACGCGCGATCCTCGCCGAGGAGCGGCAGCAGGGTCCGGCGTAGCAGCGCCAGATCCTCCGGCCGCGACAGGCGGTGGTCGCCGTCCTTGACCAGGATCACCTGCACATCGCCACCGGCGACCGCCGCGGCGATCCGCAGCGAATGTTCCCAGGGCACGTCCGGGTCCTGCTGGCCATGCAACAGGCGGACCGGGCAATCGAGCTGGATCGGCCGATCCAGCAGCAGATGCTCGCGCCCCTCCTCGATCAGCTGCAGCGTCACGGGATAGGCATCGCCATACTGGCTCGGCACATGCAGCACGCCGTCGCGCTGGATCGCCGCGCGTTCCGCCGGGCTCATCGCCTCCCACATCAGTTTCTCGGTGAAATCCGGTGCCGCGGCGATGCCGATGAGGCCCACGACGCGGTCCGGACGGGCGAGCGCCACCAGCAGCGCGATCCAGCCGCCCATGGACGATCCGACCAGGACAATATCGCCGGTCGTCAGCCGGTCGATCACCGCCAGGGCGTCCGCGGTCCAGCGCCCGATGGTGCCGTCTTCGAACCGGCCGCCGCTTTCGCCGTGGCCGGAATAGTCGAAGCGCAGCAGGATGTTGCCGCGTTCGGCGCAGAACTCCGCCAGGTCCAGCGCCTTGGACCCGTTCATGTCGCTCTTGAATCCCGGCAGGAACACCAGCGTCGGCCCAACGCCCGAGCGTTCCGCCCAGGCAAGCTCCACGCCATCCCCGCGATCCAGCCGGCCGCTATTGTCCATTCCGCCCCTCCTGACCTTCGATTCCGCGTGATATAGCCCGCCCGATGTCGAACGAACCAGAATCGCCGCCTCCCGTGGTCCTACAGGTCCTGCCCGCCCTTGGCACAGGCGGGGTCGAGCGCGGCACGGTGGAAATGACCGAGGCGATCGCCCAGTCCGGCGGCGTGGCCCTGGTCGCCAGCGCCGGCGGCCCGCAGGAGCCATCGATCCGCCGCGCCGGCGGGCGCCATATCAGCCTGCCGCTGGACACCAAGAACCCCTGGTCGATCTGGCGCAATGCCGGCAGGCTGGCCGTGGTGATCCGCGCCGAGCGCGTGGTCATCGTGCATGCCCGCTCCCGCGCGCCGGCCTGGTCCGCCTGGCTCGCCTGCCGGCGGACCGGCGCACATTTCATGACCACCCATCACGGCACCTACTCCGAGGCCTTTCCCCTCAAGCGCCGCTACAACCGGGTGATGGCCTTGGGCGAGCGGGTGATCGCCGCAAGCCGGTTCATCGCCGACCTGATCCAGCAGCGCCATGGCACCGATCCCGGCCGGATACGGGTGATCCCGCGCGGCGTGGACACCACCATCTTCGACCCCGATGCGGTTTCCCCCGACCGGATCGCCCGGCTGGCCAAGGTCTGGCGGCTGCCGGACGGCATGCCCACCGTGCTGCTGCCGGGCCGGCTGCGCGCCTGGAAGGGCCAATCGGTGCTGCTGGACGCCGTCGCCCGCATGACCAATCGGAATGTCTGCTGCGTGCTGGTCGGCGGCGGCGACCGGCGGATCACGCGCCGGCTGATCCGCCAGGCCGAACGGCTCGGCATCGCCGATCGGCTGCGTATGGCTGGCAACACCGACGACATGCCGGCCGCCCTGATGCTGGCGGACGTTGTGATCCACGCCTCCACGGAACCGGAGGCCTTCGGCCGCGTGGTGATCGAAGCGCAGGCGATGGCGAGGCTGGTGATCGCGTCGGATCTCGGCGGCCCGGTGGAGACGGTGGACGATGGCGAAACCGGCTGGCGTGTCCCGCCGGGCGATGCGGACGCGCTGGCGAAATCCATCGATCATGTCCTGGCCTTGCCGGAAGAGGAGCGTCAGGCAGTCGGCGCCCAGGCCCGGAGTTCCGTGCTGCGCCGCTACACCAAGCGCGCGATGCAGGAGGCGACCCTGGACGTCTACGAGGAACTGCTGGCAGGCCAGACGTAACCGGGGTTGCAGCGGAAACCCTGGAAGGCCATAGACATGGCCCGTTTTCCAACGCTTTTCCCGCCGGAGACCCCGCCATGCCCGCCATCACCCTGCCCGACGGTTCCATCCGCCGTTTCGACGGGCCGGTCACGGGCACCGACATCGCCGCCGCGATCGGCCCCGGCCTGGCCCGCGCCGCCCTGGCGATGAAGCTGGACGGCAAGATCGTGGATCTTGGCACCGAGATTTCCGCCGATGCCGCGGTGATGTTCGTCACCCGCCGTGACGAAGACGCGCTGGAAATGATCCGCCACGACTGCGCCCACGTGCTCGCCGAGGCGGTGCAGGCGCTGTTTCCGGGCACCCAGGTCACCATCGGCCCGTCCATCGAGAACGGCTTCTATTACGATTTCGCCCGCAACGAGCCGTTCACCCCGGAAGATTTTTCCGTCATCGAGGCGGAGATGCGGAAGATCATCGCCCGCAACGCGCCGTTCGAACGCCAGGTCATGGACCGGGAGGAGGCGATCGCCTTCTTCCAGGCCAAGGGCGAGAAATACAAGGCGCAGCTGATCCAAGACCTGCCCACCACCGAGGTGATCACCCTATACAAGCAGGGCGACTGGATCGATCTCTGCCGGGGTCCGCACATGCGCGGCACCGGCGATATCGGCAATGCCTTCAAGCTGATGAAGGTGGCCGGCGCGTATTGGCGGGGCGACCATCGCAACGCCATGCTGTCGCGCATCTACGGCACCGCCTGGCGCGACCAGAAGGAACTGGCTGCCTATCTGGAACGCA
>CAINEA010001007.1 GCA_903847525.1 uncultured Acetobacteraceae bacterium
GTACCGGCTGGATGACGGCCTGTTCCAGCTTCGCCTGCGCGAGACCTAGCCGTTTGTCTGCATGGCGCAGGGAGCGCGGGACCTGGGCGAGTACCCGGGCATCCGCGTCATCGCGCTGCAATCCGGCGACCGGCAGGAGCCGTTGCGCCGGGCCACGCTGGCGGCGGGCGATATCCTGGTCATCCGCGGCGACGCCCAGGCCATCGGTGCGCTGGCGGCGGACAAGCATCTTGCCCTAAGGGCCGAGGACGCTAACTCGGGCGTTGCGGACACCCTGTTCAACCGTGGTTCAGGCTTGGCCGAGATCGTGATCCCGCCGCGCTCGAAGCTGATCGGTGAGCCGGCCTTCCCCGGCATGGTCACGCCGAGCGGCGATCTGATCATCCTGGCCGTGCAACGCCGGGGCGAGGATTTGGGTCCGAAGGAGGCGATGCTCGCCGCCGGCGACACGTTGCTGCTGCAGGGCACGTGGAAGGCGCTGGATGAGCGTCTGGACGACCCCGATGTGCTGGTCGTGGACTCGCCGGAAATCGTGCGGCGGCAGGCGGTGCCGATGGGCGCCGGCGCCAAACAGGCGCTCGGCGTGCTTGTGGCCATGGTGGCGCTGCTGGCGACCGGGCTGCTACCGGCGGTGGTGGTGGGGCTGCTGGCCGCCTGCGCCATGGTGGTGCTCCACGTGCTGAGCGTGGACCAGGCCTATCGCTCGATCAACTGGACCACGGTGATCCTGGTCGGGGCCATGACGCCGTTGTCCACCGCGATGGCGCAGACCGGGGCGGCACAGATGCTGGCCGATGGCTTGGTCCGGCTGGTCGGCGACGCGGGTCCCTATGCCCTGCTCGCTGGCCTGTTCGTGTTGACCGCCGTTCTGGGGCAACTGATCAGCAACACCGCGACGGCGCTGATCATCATTCCGATCGCCGTCGCGGCGGCGTCCGATCTGGGCATATCGGCCCGTCCGGTGCTGATGAGCGTAACGGTGGCCGCCGCCGCGGCATTTCTCACACCCGTCGCCACGCCGGTGAACCTGATGGTGATGGGACCGGGCGGGTATAAATTCGGCGATTACTGGAAGCTCGGCCTTCCGTTGATGCTGTGGTTCTTCGTGGTGGCAACCTTCGGCGTGCCGGTCTTTTGGCCGTTCCGTTAGGATTCTGCGAAAGCCCCGGCAGCCACCGGTGAAAGTTGCAAGCCCGAACAGGTGGATGGTAGGCATGCCCATATCCGGTTCGCTCCGATCGAGGGCTGGAAAGTATCGTCGTGGCCGCGAGGGCAAGTCATCATGAGGTCGGGATCCATGCCCATCGCAGCCGCCCGGGATTGTGCCGCATGAGCGTGTTTTGGTCGCGGGCGGGATGTTTCCTCGGGCTGTGGATTATCCTCGACGGGCTCGATGTGGGGGGATTTGTGCTGGGCTGCGCCACCGCCCTGACGGCGAGCCGTGTCAGCCTGCGCCTGTTGCCCGGGCAAGGCTGGCGTCCGCGTCCGATCGCCCTGGCACTGTTCGGGCTGCGGTTCCTGCGCCAGTCCGTCATCGCCGGGGCGGATATCGCCTGGCGTGCGCTGTCGCCCGGGATGCCCTTGCGGCCGGGCTTCGTTCTGTATCCGACCCGGCTGCCCGAGGGCCATCCGCGCAGCGTGTTTCGGATGCTGGCGAGCCTGCTGCCGGGGTCGCTGCCCGCCGGGCCGGAGGCGCAGGGTCGCGTGCCGGTGCATCTGCTCGACACCGCCCGGCCTGCCCTGGCGGAACTGGCCGACGAGGAGGCGCGCTTCTCGCACATATTCGGCGTAAGCCAGGCTGACACGAGAGCCAGCCATGGGTGAGTTCCTGACTGGTTCGGCCTGTTTCGTGCTCGCGATGGTGGCGCTAGGGCTGGTGCGTATCCTGCGCGGCCCGGCGGATGCGGACCGCATCATGGCGCCGCAGTTGCTCGGCACCGGCGGGATCGCCGTGCTGCTGCTGCTGGCAGCGGCCACCGGCGCGCCGGCGGTTGTCGATGTCGCGCTGTCGCTGGCGCTGCTGGCCGCCTTTGCGTCGGTGGCATTCGTGCTGGCGAAGGGTTCGCCCGCCCCCGGCAAGGCCGACGAGCCATGAGCCTTCTTCGCGATCTGTTCACCGTTCTTATGGTCTCCGCCGGTGGGTTCTGCTTCCTGGCGGGTACCGCCGGGCTACTGCGCTTCCCCGATGCACTCACCCGCCTGCATGCGCTGACCAAGGCGGACAATCTCGGCCTCGGCCTGATCGTCCTCGGCCTGATCGCGCAGGCCCCGGGCCCACTCGGCGCGCTGAAGCTGGTGGCGGTGTGGCTGCTGGCCCAGCTGGCCGGGGCGACCGCCACGCAGGTACTGGCCCGCGCGGTTCGCGCCGAAGGCCGGGACTCGCCATGAGCGCAGCACTGATCCTCGATGCCTGCCTCGTACTGCTGGTGCTGGCCGTGGCCGTCTGGACGATCGCCGCGCGCGAGACATTCCCCGCCATCGCCGGCTTCGTGTCGTATGGGCTGCTGCTGGCGATCGTCTGGGTGCGCCTGTCTTCGGTGGACGTGGCGTTGACCGAGGCCGCGATCGGCGGCGGGGCGACCGGCGTGCTGCTGCTGGGTGCTGCCGCCCGGCTGACGGACCGGGCCGGGAGGCGCCCCGCCGGAATCGGGCTGCGCATAATGGCGGGCGCGCTTTGCCTGGCGATCACGGCGGCCCTCGCCTTCGTCATCCTGACGCTACCCGATCCGGCGCCGACTCTGGCGCCGCAGGCGGTCGCCGGTTTGCCGGCGACCGGTGTCGGCAATCCGATCACCGCCGTTCTGGTCGCCTATCGTGGGATAGACACACTGTTGGAAAAGATCGTCCTGCTGCTGGCGGTGATCGGTGTTTGGTGCCTGACCCCGGACGATTCATGGGGCGCGCTGCCGGCTCCGTGGGGAACGGCGCGCCAGGACGACGCCATCGTTCTTCTCGCCCGCCTGCTGGCACCGGTGGGGGTGGTGGTCGGCGTCTACATCGTCTGGGTCGGCGCCGACGATCCGGGCGGCGCCTTCCAGGGCGGGACGATCCTGGCAGCGATGTGGCTCCTGGTCATGATGGCCGGGCTGATTGCGCCACTGCCGGCCACCTCGCGGCGCCTGCGCCGGGTTCTCGTGGCCGGACCGGCTTTGTTCCTTGCTGTTGCCTTCGCCGGGTTTGCCATGTCGGGCGATTTCCTGAGCTATCCGCCGGCCTATGCCAAATGGCTGATCAAGCTGATCGAGGCGGCATTGACCCTCTCCATTGCCGCGATGGTTGGCGTTCTGGTCATCGGCCCGGCGGTGCGCAAGCGATGACGGCCGAGCAACTATACGGCCTGTGCGGCGCGGGCCTGGTGGGGCTGGGCCTATTCGGGCTGATCACCGCCGAGCTGCCGCTGCGGCGTATCGTCGCGTTCAACCTGCTCGGCGGCGGCGCGTTCGTGGTCTTCGGCGTTATCGCCCGACGGGGCGCGGCGGCGGGCCTGGGCGGCGATCCGGTGCCGCAGGCGTTGATCATCACCGGGGTGGTGGTCGGCTTTGCCGCCACCGCGCTCGCGGTCACGCTGGTCCGGCGGCTGCACGAGGAGACCGGCACGACCAAGTTCGACCAGGACGAACTGCCGCCCGAAACGGTGAAACTATCCGATGCGACCCTATCGGGCGGCAACCCGTGATGCTTCAGGCGGGCGGCTCCCTTCTGGTGCTGGCGCTGATGCTGCCGGTCATCGGTATCCTGCTGATCATGTCTCTGGACGCCCGCCACACCGGAAAGATCGCGCTGGCGCTGATGCCGGCGGGGCTCGCGGTCGCCCTGGCGATCGCGGCGCGGGTCTGGACCACGCAGGCCGGGCTCGAATATTTCATCGGTGGCTGGGCGCCGCCGCTTGGGGTGGCGCTGCGCGCGGACGGGATTTCCGCGGTGATGCTGGTGACGACGTCGGTGGTGATCGGCGCCGCCGGCCTGTTCGCACGGGCGGAGTTTCGCCAACCCGATAACCAGCCCGAGGCGCGAGCGCCGCTGATGTTCTGGCTGCTGCTGCTCGGCATCTGGGCGGGGCTGAACGCGGTGTTCCTGGGCGGCGACCTGTTCAATCTCTATGTCGCGCTGGAAATGCTGACCTTCGCGGCGGTGCCGCTGGTCTGCCTGAGCGGCAAGGCCGAGACGCTGGCCGCGGCGTTGCGCTATTTGCTGTTCGCGCTGCTAGGCTCGGCGCTGTACCTGCTCGGCGCGGTGCTGCTGTTCGGCGCCTACGGCACGCTCGACATCGCCCTGCTGGCCGCCCGTATCGCCGCCCAGGCCAATATGGCATCGCCGGTCTGGCCGCTCGCGCTTTGGGTGGCGTTGGCGCTGATGACCGTCGGGCTGCTGGCCAAGACCGCGCTGTTCCCGCTGCATCTCTGGCTGCCCCCCGCCCATTCCGGTGCGCCGGCCGCGGCCAGCGCGGTACTGTCGGCGCTGGTGGTGAAGGCATCGTTCTTCCTGATCGTCCGGCTTTGGTTCGGCATGCTGCCCGGCCTGACTCCCTGGCTTGGCGCCCAATTGCTGGCAGCTTTGGGCGCCGCGGCCATCTTGTTCGGCAGCGTGCTGGCACTGCGCCAGGCGCGGCTCAAGCTCCTGGTCGCCTACTCCACGGTCGCACAGATCGGCTACCTGTTCTTCGTGTTTCCGCTGGCCGCCAACCCGGCGGCATCCACCGCCTCCGCCGCGCTGGCCTGGACCGGCGGGTGGATGCAACTGGTCTCCCACGCTCTGGCCAAGGCCGCGATGTTCATGGCCGCCGGCCTGATCGCCGAGACGCTCGGCCATGACCGGATCGCCGGCCTGGGCGGCGTCGCGCGCGTCGTGCCGATCACCGTAATCGCCTTCGCTCTGGCCGGAGCGTCGCTGATGGGCCTGCCGCCGAGCGGCGGCTTCGTCGCCAAATTGCTGCTGCTGTCGGCTGCAGTGTCGCAGGGCCTGTGGTTCTGGGCGGTGGTGATGCTGCTCGGCGGGCTGCTCGCGGGAGGGTACCTGTTCCGCGTGCTGTCCCCTGCCCTGGGCCCGTTGCCCGCGGGCTGGACACCGGCCGCACGCATTCCACGCGACCGGCAGGCGGTCGCGCTGGTCCTGGCGCTGGGGGCGGTGCTGCTCGGCTTCGCGCCGCTGAAATCCTACGACCTGCTGCAGTTCGGCCGTCCCGCGATCGCCGGAGCCGTGACCCGATGATCGCCCACACGCTGCTCGCCGCCGCACTGGGCGTCCCGCTACTGATGCTGGCCGCGTGCGGCTGGCCGCAGTTGCGCGAGCGCATGGCCGGATTGCTGCCTTTGGCGCCGGTTCCAGCACTCGCGGCCGCGCTGCTCGTGCATGGCGGAGCACCGCTGGTCCTGCCCTGGCCGCTGCTCCGCGCGACCCTGTCGCTCGAACAGCCGGCGGCGCTGCTGCTCGGCGCTGTGGCGCTGCTGTGGATCCTGGCGGCCGTCTACGAGCGAACCTGGCCGCGCGGCAGCCGCCAGGGCAGCTGCGCGGTCTGGTGGCTGGCCACCCTGGCGGGCAATATCGGCGTCTTCATCGCCGCCGACCTGGTCAGCTTCTACCTGACCTTTTCCCTGGTCAGCCTCGCCGCCTATGGCCTGATCGTGCATGACGCCACGCCGGACGCCCGCCGCGCCGGCGGCGTCACCCTGGCGCTGGCGCTGCTGGGCGAGGCGTTCCTGCTGCTCGCCTTCGTGCTGCTGGCGGTGGCGAATGGCGGCAGCAGCCTGCTGATCCGCGACGTGGTGACGGCACTGCCCGGCTCGCTTTGGCCCAACGCGACAATCGCGCTGCTGATCGCCGGCTTCGGGCTGAAGATGGCGCTTGTGCCGCTGCATGTCTGGATGCCCCTGGCCTATACCGCCGCCCCGCCGCCGGCCGCCGCGGTGCTCAGCGGCGCGGTGGTCAAGGCCGGCGTGATCGGCCTGCTGCGCTTCCTGCCGTTCGATGCGCCGTTTCCCGTCTGGGGCGAGATTTTAACGGCGGCGGGTTTCGTCTCCGCCTTCTACGGCGTGGCCGTTGGGCTGACGCAGGATAACCCGAAGACCGTGCTCGCCTATTCCAGCATCAGCCAGATGGGCGTGATCGCCGCCGTGCTCGGCATGGGGCTGATGTCGGGCGATCCCGCAACAACGACGCTGGTCGCCTTCTACGCGGCGCATCACGTGCTGGCGAAAGGTGGGCTGTTCCTCGCGATCGGCGTGGCCGCCGCAGCTGGCGCGGCA
>CAINEA010001008.1 GCA_903847525.1 uncultured Acetobacteraceae bacterium
GCGCGGCGCGCCCACATCCGCCAGCGCGACGGGCGATCCTTGACCGAGTTGCGCGGCAGGTTGCGCCCCCTGGGGTTCATACGCGGCATGTCGCGTGCTCCACCATCCAGGCGCAAAGCTCGGAGAAGTTCATCCCGCAATGGGCAGCCTGCTCCGGCAGCAGGGAGGTCGGGGTAAGGCCGGGCTGGGTGTTCACTTCCAGCAGCACCAACCGTCCGGGTTCGCCCTTCGTGTCGTCATAGCGGAAATCGGCACGGGTCGCGCCGCGGCAGCCGAGCGCGCGGTGCGCGGCGAGCGCGAGGTCGAGCGCTTTCTGATACGAAGCCGGGTCGATCGCGGCGGGGACGACGTGATACGACCCGCCAGCGGCGTATTTCGACTCGTAGTCGTAGAAGGCCTGGCTGGCGACGATTTCCGTGACCGCCAGGGCATGGTCGTCCATCACCGCGACCGTCAGTTCCCGGCCGGGGATATATTCCTCGGCCATGGCGGTGGGGCCGTAGCTCCAGGCGCGGGCGATGTCGGCGCGGCGGTTGTCGCCCTCGCGCAGGATGCTGACGCCCACCGAGGAACCTTCGTTCAGCGGCTTGACGACATAGGGACGCGGCAGCGGGTCGGCGGCGGCGAGGTCGGCAATGTCGATCATCCGTCCCGGCGCCACCGGCAGGCCGGCAGCGGCGAAGATCGCCTTTGCCGCTTCCTTGTCCATCGCCAGCGCCGACGCGCGCACGCCGGAATGGGTGTACGGAATGGCGAGCCAGTCCAGCACGCCCTGGATCGCGCCGTCCTCGCCGAAGCGGCCATGCAGGGCATTGAATACCGCGTCCGGCTTCGGCGTCAGGGCGGCGATCAGGGCCGGCAAATCGTCGGTGACCTCGATCGGACGCACGTTGTAGCCGGCATCGCGCAGCGCGGCGATGACCTGCTGGCCGGAGGAAAGACTGACTTCCCGCTCGGCGGAGATGCCGCCATACAGCACGGCGACGGTTGATCTGGCGCTACGCGCTCCGCCACCGGCGCTCATGTCACCACCTCCGGCTTCGATCCAGGGACGCCGATGCGGTGGATTTCCCATTCCAGGGTAATGCCGGATGCCGCGAAAACGCGGCGACGGACTTCTTCGCCCAGCCCTTCGAGATCCGCGGCGGTCGCGCTATCGACGTTGATCAGGAAGTTGCAATGCTTTTCCGAGACCTGCGCGCCGCCGCGGGTCAGGCCGCGGCAGCCGGCGCTGTCGATCAGCTCCCAGGCCTTCATACCCCCTGCATCAGCAAGGTCCGGGTTGCGGAAGGTGGAGCCGCCGGTGCGGGCGCGGACCGGCTGGCTGGCTTCGCGGTTGCTTCGGATTTCCGCCATCCGCGCGGCGATCGCCGTGGGATTGCCCGGGCGGGCGATCAGCCGGGCGCGGGTAACCACCGCCCCGGCGGGAATACGGGCATGGCGATAACTGAAATGCAGGTCGCGTCCGGACAGCCGGACGATCTCGCCCGAGCGGGTGACCAGTTCGGCCCAATCGAGGCATTGCGACATGTCGCCGCCATAGGCGCCGGCGTTCATCGCCACGGCGCCACCGATGGCGCCGGGAACGCCGGAGAGGAATTCGAGGCCCGTAAGCCCGGCCGCCGCGGCATGTTCGGCAACGGTCGCATCCAGCGCGGCGGCGCCGGCGACGATGCCGTCGGCTTCGGTCTTGATGGTGGAGAAGCCGCGGGCAAGGCGGATTGTGACGCCCGGCAGGCCACCGTCGCGGATGATCAGGTTGGAGCAGGCGCCCAGCACCCGCATTGGCACGGTATGCGGCAGCGCGGCCAGGAAATCCGCGAGGTCGGCGATGTCCGCCGGACGTACCAGGGCCTCGGCCGGGCCGCCGACGCGGAACCAGGTCAGCGGGGCAAGCGGCAGGTCGGCCTGCACCCGGCCGCGGATCGGCGGCAGGGTTTCGGTCAGATGAAGGATGCGGGGGGCGGTCATCATGACGCTTCCCCGATCCGGCGCCCGCCGCCGGCCTGCAGGGCGGCGAGTTCGCCGGGCAGCGTCTGCGCCCAGCTGGTGATGTTACCGGCGCCGAGACAGACGACGAAGTCGCCGGGGCGGGCGATGGCGTTCACCATCTCCGCGAGATGTGCCGGGCCGGGCAGCGCCACGACGGAGCGGTGGCCGCGGGCGCGCAGGCCCTCCACCAGCGCATCGCGGTTGACGCCGGGCATCGGCGCCTCGCCGGCCGCATAGACATCGGCGACCACCACGGTGCCAGCGTCGTTCATGCAGGTGCAGAATTCGGCGAACAGCGAGTTCAGGCGGGAATAGCGGTGCGGTTGGACCACGGCCACGACGTCCCGCGCGCCGGCCTGCCGGGCCGCCTTCAGAACCGCGGCGATCTCCACCGGATGGTGGCCGTAATCGTCGATGATCCGCACGCCGTTGGCGACGCCCGTGGTGGTGAAGCGCCGACGCACGCC
>CAINEA010001009.1 GCA_903847525.1 uncultured Acetobacteraceae bacterium
CCGGTGCCGGCCTGGCTGACGTAGCGGCCGACATGGGCGAGTGAGGCGATGAACGCCCCCTCGCTCGAATCATGGCTGCTATGGGCGCTCCTGTCGGCAGGCTTCGCCGCGCTGACGGCCGTTTTCGCCAAGATCGGCATCACCAATGTCGGCTCGGACTTCGCTACCTTCGTGCGCACGATTGTCATCCTGCTGTCAATCGCCGCGATTCTGGCGGGCACCGGCGGCTGGCAGCCGCCGGGGTCGGTCTCTGCACGCAGCTACGTTTTCCTGGTGCTGTCCGGCCTGGCAACCGGGGCCTCTTGGCTCTGCTATTTCCGCGCCCTGAAAATCGGCGACGCCGCGCGCGTCGCGCCGATCGACAAGCTGTCCGTCGTGCTGGTCGCGGTGTTCGGCGTGGTATTCCTGGGCGAGCGCCTGTCCGGCCCGAACTGGCTCGGGGTCGCGCTAATCGGCGCCGGAGCGATCCTCGTGGCCTGGAAGGGCTGACGGCCCGATCGGCCATACCCTTTTCGGGGATTTAGGCCGGGTCAACGCAGCTACCAGGCCGCGCAGGCCAACGGCCTGCTGGGCAAGGTAGCCGCCGGTCGCCAGGGCCTCCGGCGCATGCGGGTCCCCGGTGGCGACGTATTCGCGTGAGAAATCCGCGGTGCGGAAGATCATGTCCCACCACGGCAGGATCGCCCCGTAATTGCAGCTGCGCTGGCCGGCGCCGAGGATGCCGTGATGCGCCCGATGAAAGCGCGGCGAGATCAATAGCCGCTCCCCAAGCCAACCGAACGACAGCCGAACATTGGCGTGCGACAGGCTTTCCAGGAAACGCAACACCAGCACCAGCAACGGGAACTGCATCGGCGGGATGCCGATCAACAGCGCCACGGCGGTGAACCACAGAAAGGCGATCACCTCGTCCAGCAGATGATTCCGGTCATCGGACCAGAACGTCATCTGCCGTTGCGCGTGATGCAGCGCATGCAGCGCGTACCACCAGCGGAACCGGTGCGACAGCCAATGCCGGCAGTATTCGGAAAAATCCAGGATGATGACGTAGCAGAGGAACGTCAGCACCTGATGCCCGAACAGGAACGGCAGCAGCCGCTCCAGTGTCGGCGGCACCCAGCCATGGTCGGTCAGGAAACCGTTCATCGCCACCTGTATCTGGTAGAACAACACAAAGGTGATGACCGGCAGGATGCCGACGCGAGAGATGACCGTGTAGATAACGTCCACGATCACTGCCTTGCTGTCCGGCCACCGCTCTACCGGTCGCCACCGCTCCAACGGCAGGCAGATGGCGAAGGTGAGCACGACCTGCACCGCGCCATAAACCGCAAACAGCGCCCAGCCAAAGGCGAGGTCTTCCCACTGCATCAGGTCGAGCGCGTACAGCAGCGGCAGGATCAGGGTCTCCTGCACCCAGCCGGCGGCGAGATCGAAGGCGTTCAGCATCAGAGGCTCTCCGCAGAGACGATGTCGTTATCATAGGTCCAGCGACGTGGCTATGAAAGTACCATATGAGACAAGCCTGCCAAGCAATTGATGTCATGACAGCAACCGACCAGAAACGGCAGGGCCGCGGGCAGCCCCAATGACGGCCGGCCGTTCACGGGCGTTCCGGGCCGATACGCCCCTGTCAGGGCTTGGCGAACTTCAACACGAACTCGTCCTTCGGCTGCGGCGGGTCGGGGGTATTCTTATCGCGCGGGTCGTTTGGATTGCGCAGGAAATCGGCTTCCGCCTGCAGCTTGAAACCAGCGGTCTCCACCTCGCTGCGGAGAAATGCCTCCTCGATACGATGCAAGGTACCGGCCTCGGAAATGCCGGTGCCGGCACGGCCCGCATGATCGGCGATCACGTAGACACCGCCCGGCTTCAGCGCCTTGAACACCGCCGCGTTCATCGCCGCGCGATCGACGCCCATGTGCCCAAGGTCGTGATAGTTGAACATCAAGGTCACGAGATCGAACCGGTCCACCGCCAGTTCGGGCGGCAGCGGGTCGGCGAACGGGCGGGAGATGGCGATCATTGGCGCGGCCGGGA
Source organism: uncultured Acetobacteraceae bacterium (assembly GCA_903847525.1). Classification (GTDB taxonomy): domain Bacteria; phylum Pseudomonadota; class Alphaproteobacteria; order Acetobacterales; family Acetobacteraceae; genus PALSA-911. Next base: position 2,041 of record CAINEA010001009.1, read on the forward strand.
TGCCCGCGGCCCGCAGCTTGCTGTCACGGTCGACCAACGCGACCGGAGACGGACGCGGCGCGCTGGCCGGCGCCGCGGCGGGAGCGACGACGGGAGCTATCGTCGGGTTACTGTTGCCCTCCGGCTGGGCCGGCGGCGAGGGCGCCCGGCCCGGATCGCGCGGCTGGCTCTGGCCATACACCCGGCCACTGGGGCCGACCGACCGTGCCAGCAATTCCGTGGTGTAGCCACCGGCGGCACTCAGATCGAGCACCGTGATGCCCGGATGGATGCCGATAAAGGCCAGCATCGCCTCGGGCTTGCGGCGCAGATCATTCGTGCGGTCGGCGGCGCTGCGATCCGGGTTGGCGACGATCCGCGCGATTTGATCCTGGGCGAGCGGTATCGCGTTCTGCTGCGCCAGGCCCGGCAGGGCATACCCGCAAACGGCCACGCCGAGTCCCATAGCCGCCAGAAGGTTTCCTCGTCTGCTTTTCATTGGCTCGCCCTTTGACGCCAGGGCACCAGCGGCCCGTACTGGCAGGCTAGTTCGTTATCCCTTCGCAGCCAATGCCCGCCACCTGGCGCAGGAGCGTGATCGCTTTAAGCGTATCTGCCGCAAAGCGTGAATCACGCGTAAAAAAATTGAGCTAGACCTTGATCGCTTGTAACTGCCCAGGTAGTCGATCGCTGATCGACGGTTGACACGCGAGTCGCGGCATGAGTCAAGCTTCCCATGTCGTTGCCGCCGCCCGATTCCCAA
>CAINEA010001010.1 GCA_903847525.1 uncultured Acetobacteraceae bacterium
GGCCCCAACCTAAGCTCCGGCGTCGGCCGCCGCCTGCGCATCGAGGGCTTCGGCGTCGGCGACCATCTGGACCTGATGCCCGCATGGCGCCCGGAAGCCGCCGCCCTGCTGCGCGCCGGCAAACTGGTCTTGCAGGAAACCATCATCGACGGCTTCGAGAACACGCCGAAGGCCTTCGCTGCGATGCTGGCCGGCCAGAGCTTCGGAAAAACGATCGTTCGCGTCGCCACCTAGGAAACAGCCGCGCGAGGTTACCGCAGCAGGTCGAGGATCTGCCGGGTGATCAGCCCGTCCTTGGCCTGCAAATGATCCAGGATATTGAAATGGTTGGCGCCGGAAACCGGCAGCAGCGCGCCGGGCGCATGGGCGCCAGCGCGTCTGGCATGCAGCGCCCGGCTATCCTCGATCAGCGCCGGCAACTCCGCGGTGCCGTAGGCGATGCTCATTGGTTTCATGACCACCGGCAGCCGCAGCGGCGATAGGGTTTCCACCTCGGCATCGCTTAGTTGCAGCTTCTCGTTCAGATAGGTGTCGCGTATCGGACCCAGCTCGAACACGCCGGAAATCGCCAATGCCGCGACCACCGCCGGATGCGACAGCGCCATCGCGGTCAAATGCCCGCCGGCGGACCAGCCTGTTACGACAATCCGCCCGCCGATGCCGTGCGCCGCACCCTGCCGCGCCAGCCAGTCGAGCGATGTATGTATTTCGGCAACGATCTCGCTCAGCGTCGCGTCCGGCGCCAGCGTGTAGCCGGGGAAGGCGGCGGACCAGCCATGCGCGCGGATCCCTTCGCACAGCACGCTCGCGCCGTCGCGGCTGTTGCGCTGCCAGTAGCCGCCATGGATGAACACCAGGCACGGCGCGGACGCGTCGGCGGCGGGAAACAGGTCCCAGGCATTGCGCTCGCGCGGACCATAGGGAATGTCCAGCCGGTCCGGATGCGTGGCGCGAAACGCGGCCGACCCGGCGGCACGTTTGGCGACGATCGCGGGGCTGTCCGGCACCGCCTCGGAATTGTTATAGGCGGCATCGCGGGCGGCGCGGCTCAGCCGGGCCCAATCGGAACTCACGGTCACGAACTCACCTTCTCATACCAGTCGAGGATCTGCCGGCCCTGCCAGAACACCGCGCCGGGCCGCTGCGCGATATGCTCCAGGATCTTCTCGAACCAGGCAATGCGGTGCGGCACGCCGCTGATATAGGGATGAACCGCCAGCCCCATCACCTTGGCGCCTTCGGTCTCCGCCTCTGCATAAAGCCGGTCGAACTGAGCGACGCTGCGCTCGAACAACTCCTCGGCCCGGTGATGCTGGATCATCATCATCGGGATGTCGTTCAGCTCCACGCTGTAGGGCATGCTCACCAGCTTGCCGGTCCGGGTGCGGATCGGGCAGGGCAAATCGTCCACCACGTAATCGGCACAATAACGGATGCCGGCTTCCGCCAGCAGGTCCGGCGTGGCGTTCGTCTCGGTCAGCCCCGGCGCCAGCCAGCCCACCGGATCGTGCCCGCCGGCCTCGCGCAGCGCGTCGATCGCGCTGCGTATCATCGCCCGCTGATCTTCCACCAGATGCGTCGCGATCTGGTTGTAGCCATGCACCATGAATTCCCAGCCCGCCTCCCGGCAGGCCCGCGTCACCCGCGGATAGGCCGCCGGCACCGCCCCGTTGATCGCCAGCGTCGGCGCGATGCCGTGCCGGTCCAGCGCCGCCTTCAGCCGCCAGAACCCCACGCGCATGCCGTATTCGTGCCAGGCCCAGTTCGGCAGGTCCGGCACCACCGGCGCGTTCTGCGGCGCCGAAAGCACCTGTCGCGGCATCGCGCGGTCGATGTCCCAGCGCTCGATATTCACCACCAGGAACACCGCCACCCGGGCTCCATCGGGCAATTCCAGCTTCGGCCGGTCGATGCTGGCGACGTAGTCGAGCCGCTCATGTGGCTTCATCGGAGGGATCAAGCAGGCAGCTTTCCATGGTGAGCGCAATGGCGCCGGCAATTCCCGGCGCGGCGCGTTGAACGCCCGGCAGGATACATGGCGTGCCCGGCCCGGCAAGACGCGCCGTTCCGCTGCAGTCCGGTCCCTTCCGTCTTAACCTTTGCTTCGCCCGGATGCGGCATTTGGGGCGATCACGGGAAGTTTCGCCGCGACATCGACAGAGACAGCGGGCACGGGGGATACTCTGGCCTACGCGGATCGCTATAACGGCCGCGTCGGTGGGAATTGGAGGCTTCAGCTATGGGTTCATTGTTTAATCCGATGTCGGGAACTTAACGAATGAGCTGCACATCCCACGACCCGGACGAGGCAGCCTTCCAGCGCCTGGAACAGGGGCTCGCCGCGTTGCGCCGGGACACCTCCCGGGTGCGCCAGCCCCTCGCGGGCGCGCCGGTAGCGGGCTACGACCCGCGGGAGATCGATGCCTCCCTCGCGGAGGTCAACCGGCGGATTGACGCCCTCGCCAGCCGCGCCAGCACTCCGGCGGAAACCGGACCGATCCTGGCTGCCCTCACGGCGGTCGAGGCAAAGATCTCCTCGCTCACGGTCAAGCTCGATCGCTTCGCCGAACAAAGCGCGCTCGCCGAAGCGACGGCGGCTACCCACGCGAAGATCGAAACCCTCGCGGCCCGTCTCGATGCACGGCTGAACCACCTGCAGGAGAAGCAGGCCGAACTCAGCGCCCGGCTCGACCAGTCCCCCGCCGCCAAGGTTGCCGCGGTTGCGGTGGCTCCGGCGCCGGCGGTAACGGCCCCGCCAGCGGCACCGACGCTCGCCCCTGCCGCCTCGCCCGCGCCGGCTCCCGCCAATGCGGCGCCTCGCCCGGCGCAACCGGCACCCGCACCGGCGAAGTCCGTGGCGGCAGCGCCGGTAGCGGCGCCGGTTACGCCACCGCCGCGCCCCGCCATGCCCAGTTCTGGCATGCCCACCCCTGCCATGCCCAAACCCGCGCCGTCATCGGCGTTCGCCACGTTGGCCAAGGCCGAACCCGAAATCCGGCGCTCCCATCTGCCCGCTCTGTTGTTGCTCGTCGTGATGGTGCTCGCCGCCGCCGCCGCCCTGGCGCTGTTGCGGCCGGACCTGATCAAATCGGAGTGGATCCACAAGGAAATGCTGGATCCTGTGCGCGAACAGGCCGCGCGTTGGCTACGCCTGAGCCAGCAGACGCCCCCGCGCGCTCCCACCGTGCCGGCGGCATCGCCTGCCCCGGCGGCTCAGGCCTCAACCACACCCGTGCCGACACCCGCCGCCGTAACGGCACCCGTTGCCGAGCCCGCCCCCGAGGCGGCCGCGACCCCGACCTTCCCGGCAACGGAGCCAACGCCCCCCGTCCAGGCCGCGCCCTTGGCCAGCACCGAGCCCGTTCCCGCTGCCCCCGCTAGCGTCGCGACAGCAATCCCGACACCCGCCCAAACACCCGCGCCCGAAACCGCAGCCGCCTCGCCAGACGCCGCACCGCCCGGCACTGCGCCGGCCGATATCGCGGCGAACATTCCGGCGAACGCGCCTGCTGCCGCCTCCAGCCCCAACCTCGGTTCCAAACCCGCGTCGGCCGTGATCCCGATGATCGTCCTGGGTGCCAAAGCGGATGTTTGGTTAAGGGTCCGCAACGAGAACGGCCAGACCCTGATGGAGCGCATCCTGCACAAAGGTGAGATCTGGAAGACACCCGACCAGCGCGGCCTGCGGCTTTCCACCGGCAATGCCGGGGACACGATCGTCTCGATCGACAGCGCCACCTGGCCCTCCCTGGGAAGCACCGGCGGCGTGCAGCACGACCTGCCGCTCGATGCCGCCCTGCTGTCGATCGCGCTTCTCCAAACCCGGAAGACAAAGCGCCCGGCCAGCGAGCACGCGGCCAACATCGATCGTGCCAAGACGCTCCCGGCAGCGAAGCCTTCGGCCGCGGCGAGCCGCTAGGCCGACACAGGCGCCACACCGGTCAGGCCACCGAGCGCTGCACCGTCCCGGCCATCAGCTCGATCTGCCGGGCGATCCGCCCGAGCGCCGCATCGTCCGGTCCCGCCGGCCGCGCCGGAAGGTCGCTGGATCCCGAAGCCAAAGTCTGCATCGAGGCGCCGATCCAGCCGCGCCAATCGCGCCAGAATTCCGGCTTGAACGCGCCGCCCAGCGACGGATCCAGCTGCATCGCGGACAGCCGCCCCGCAAAGCGGCGCAGTGCGGCATCGATCACCATCGCCGCCTCCAGCCGCCCATGCGTGGCCGAACCCGGCTCCAGCAAGGCGCGCGACACCGACGCCTCGACATTGTTGGTGGCCAGCCCGGCCGCGCGGCGCGCCTGGTCCAGGGCGGCGGCGTCGGCCTCGTGCAGGAAAACGCCCAGCAGCGCCTCGGCATAGGCCTTGTGGGCCAGGATGGCCGTGCGCAATTCCGACTCAAGGCGCTGCGGCTCCCAGCTCGGCCACAGAAAATAGCAGCCGGCGATGGCGATCAGCCCGCCGGCAAAGGTCAGCAGCGCACGCGTGACGGCAATCATCCATTCGCTGGTTCCAGGCTGCCTCAGCTCCACCAGCAGCACGATCATCGGCGTCATGGCCGCCAGGAACAGACCGAGGCTGACGGCGCGGATGGCGAAGGCGAGGATCGCCAGCGGAAACATCGTCGCGGCGATCCCCAGCTTGCTGGTGATCACCAGCCCGATCGCCGCGGCCAGCACACCGCCCACCAGGGTGCCGCCGACGCGCTCCAAAGCGCGGGTGAACGTGTTGCCAAAATAGGGCTGCATGGTCGCGACGATCGTGATCGTCAGCCAATGGTCATACGGGCTGAACCAGAGCAGCGTGAACAGAACCGCGGGCGCCGTGGTAACGGCCGCGCGCAGCGCATGGCGAAATGCCAGCGAATCCCAGTTCAAATTGGCCAGCAGCGGCACCCGGACCCGCTGCCACGGCGTCTGCTTCTCCCCGTCCAGGGCGGCTCCCGGCATATAGTTCGCCGGCACCGACATCGTATGGGCGATCTGCAACCGGTCGATGATGGCCTCGACGGGGGGGCGCAGCGGTGAAGTGGGCGCCAGGTTCCGGGCCGCGGCGACAATCCCCGCGATACCCAGCGCGATCCGCTCGTCGGCCTTTCCCTTGTCGTCGGTGATCGTCTGGCCGATCTGGATCAGCAATGCGCGCAGTGCCCGCAGGCCGTCCTCGGCCTGCCTGCGCAAGGCCGGCTCGGATTCCTCTAACACATCGCTCAGGGCGATCAGCGCCACGAACAGCTGATCGGCCGTTTCCAGCCGGATCAGGCTCTGTGCCGCGCGGTTGCTGGCCGCGCCGCGCGTGCGGATGGTTTCCAGCACCGCCGTCCGCGCCGCCTCGATCGCCTCGCGCACCGCGCGCCGGTGCCCCCTGGCATGGCTGTCCCACGCTGTATCATCCATTGAGGGGCCGGTGGAGGGGCCGGTGGAGGGGATGGCCGGATCGGCGAGCAGGTCGCCCAGCCCCTCCACCAGCGAGGCCAGCTCCTCATACACCTTCGCCACCGCCTCGCGCGCCGGCCGGAACGGATACATCGGCCATATCACCATCGTCAGCAGCGTCGCCCACAGCGACCCCGCCAGGAACATCCCCGCCAGCGTCGCGGCCTCCCGAACATCGAACGCGCGATCCAGCGACAGGATCAGCACGACGCACAGCAGGGCGCCGACCTGCTGCGCCGATTGCCCGAACACCCGCAGATAGACCGCACAGAAGATCCCCAGCACGGCGAAGGGCAGGGCCGCGCCGGGCCCAATCGCGCGCAACAAGCCGCCGGCCGCAATCACTAATGCGCCGGCCACGCCGAAGCTGAGCAGGGCCGGCACACGGCGCCGGATCGGCCCGCCGGCATCGCACAGGCAGGTGAACAGTGCCCCCAGCGCCGCCTCGATCAACCCGGGCCAGTCCAGCCATTCGCTCGCGGCAATGATCACCGCGGTGGACAGCCCCGCGCGCACACCCTCCGCCAGGCTGAACGCCCGCCGGTTGAACACGATCGGCAAGCGCGCCAGATCCGGCACGGCGGCCTTGATCCGCATCGTCGCATCGGGTGTCGGTCCGGTTGGGCGGGAGCCGGGCATGCAGGCGATCTTTCCCCTGGTCGGACAGGAAACCTGACCTTAACGTGATACGCACCTGAACCGAAACTCTCAGGCCCCGTACCGGAGTAGCGCATGACCGAAGGCTTCCCTGCCACCCGCCCGCCGGCCA
>CAINEA010001011.1 GCA_903847525.1 uncultured Acetobacteraceae bacterium
ACGACGGGCGTCGGCGTCGGCGGTTGTTCTTCAGGACCTTCCGCCGTCATGACCGCGGCCTTCCGTCGGTACGAACGATGCGCACGCGCCGCTCGCTATCCTTGTCGCCGAGACGCAATTCGGCGGCTGCGAACAGGCGGTCGACGATGTAATAGTTGCGGTTGACCCGGTAGTTCACCAGCTCGGAGCCGCCGGCCGGTCCGATGACGAACAGTGGCGGCATCTCGCCCTGGGCAATGCCGCTCGGGAACTCGATGTAGACCTTGTGCCCGTCGTCGAAGGCGCGCAGCGGACGCCAGGCCGGGTTGTCGCCCTGGATTGCATAACGGAAGTTGATTGAGGCGAGATCGACGCCGCTGGCAATCGGCGCGGCTGCGTCGGCCTCCTGGTTCTGCCGCCGAAGCGCGATGAGCTGATCTTCGGGATACTGCCAGGAGACCGAGGCCATGTAGGTCTTCTCGGTCGAGCGCAGCTCGAGGAGGTAGGTCCGCCGATCCGTGTTGATGACCAGATTGGTGAGCAGCTCGGGTCTCGTCGGCTTGACCAGGATGTGAACTTTCTTGGTGGCGCCCGTGCCGCTCTCGGTATCGCCGATAATCCAGCGCACGGTGTCGCCGGCGGCGACGGGGCCGGAGCCGACGAGCTGCTCGCCGTCCTGCAGCGCGATGTCGGTAATCTCGCCGGGCGCCGTATAGACTTGGTAGAGCGCCCCGCCGGAGAACGGATAGACTTGGACCGCGTTGATGAAGCCGTTGCGCACCGGCTGAATCCGCGCGGCAGCGTTGGCCTGGTTGACGCGCACGGTCGGGTCGGCAGCTTCGGGTGTCGGCTTGCCACCGTCGATCGGCTTCAGTTGCCCGGGCAGCGGCAGCAGCTTGGGCAACTCCACGATCTTGATAGGCGCTGGCGGATCGACGGTGAGCTTTGCCGGCGCCGCGCTGTCGTAATTGATGTCGGGCGGAATGAAATTGTGCGCGCAGCCGCCCAGCGTAGTGGCGGACATCAGCAAAGCCGCCCTGGCGGCTTTACGGAAAGGCGCAATCCCTCCTTTCCGGCTCTGCTGAATGGTGAAGAGACGCGAAGCCGGACCGCCGGCTTCCATGGAAATCGGCGAGGTCATTGTCCTAGCTCCTTCGACCAGTTGATGGCGGTGACGTAGACACCGAGCGGGTTCTTGCGGAGCACGTCGGCGGAAGTCGGCGTCTGGATCGCGATGGTGAGGATCGCGGTCCAACGGGTGTTGTCGGCGAGCGCGCCGTCTTGATAGCGATGCTCGACCCATTCGACGCGGAAGCTCGAGGGCGACGCGCGGATCACGCTAGATACGTCGATGGCGATCTGCTGCTTGCCGAGCTTGGCGAAGGGGTCGTTGGCGCGCGCATAGTCGTTGAGCGCCTGGGAGCCCGAGGTGGTGGTGAAGTCGTAGGCCTGCAGCCAGTTCTGCCGCACGATGATCGGATCGGCCGGCAGCGACCGGACGATCTGGATGAAGTGCGCAAGATACCAGGCAACTTGCGGATCGCTGGGCGTGTAGTCGGCGGCGGCGGGCGCGACGGCCTGCGCCTGGCCGAGCTTGTCGACCTGCACGACCCAGGGGACGATGGTGCCGTGGGTCGATTGCCAGACGAGACTGCCGGCGAGACCCATGGACAGCGCGAGCGAGCCGAAGGCCATCAGCCGCCAGTTCTTGGCCTGCACCCGAGCCGAGCCGATGCGGTCGTCCCACACCTGGGCGGCGCGCTGATAGGGGGTTTCAGGCTCGGGCGTTCGACCGTAGCGAACGGTGGGGCGGCGAAACAGCGCCATCTCTTATTCTCCTCCAGAGAGATCGACGGAATGGCCGCCGCCATGGCTGTCGCCGGACCTGAGGACCTGCGCAGCGGTCTGCGTCCCGTGGACGATCGACTGGTTGCGCTTCATGCGCTGGGCCCAGGCCGGTGGGCCGGAACCCTCCGATCCGCCGGTGGGCGCCGCGGGCGTGCTTGGTGAATTGCCGCCGACCGTCCCTCCGGTCGATGATCCGCCGGTTGCAGCAAAACTGGACCGGCCGCCGGCGGCGAAGCTTTCCCGCATCGAACTGCCGGCTTGAGCGGCGGCGCGCCGCACAGGAGCCGCGGCGGCTGAAGCGGCCGCTCGCCCGACCCCGCCGAGTCCGGCCGCGACGCCCGACGCGCCGGACCGGCCGGCTGAAGCAAGGCTGTAGGCGGAGGACGCGCCGCCGGCCATTGCCACCCCACCGCGCGCGGCGGCGGCAGTGCCGGAAGCCGCAGCCATCGCCCCCCTGCCGGCCAGGCCGAGCGCGCCGGCGCCGGCCATCGCCGTACCCGCGACGGCCAGACCAGTCCCGACGGCGGCGCCCGCGCCGAGCTGGGGCGCGCCGGAGACCAGGCCGGTGGCGATGCCGGGGCCGAAGATGCCGAGGCCCAGCATGGCGAGGGCGGCCAGCACGACGGACAGCGCTTGCTCGACCGTCGGCTGGCCGCCGGCGTAGGTCTGCGTGAACTGCGAGAAGAGCCCGGTGCCGATGCCGACGATGACGGCCAGCACCATCACCTTGATGCCGGACGCGACGATGTTGCCGAGCACCTTCTCTGCGAGGAAGGCGGTCTTGTTGAAGAGGGCGAAGGGAATGAGGATGAAGCCGGCCAGTGTGGTCAGCTTGAATTCGATCAGCGTGACGAAGAGCTGAACCGCCAGAATGAAGAAGGCGATCAGCACCAGGACCCACGAGACCATCAGCACCGCGATCTGCACGAAGTTCGCGAAGAAGCTGGTGAAGCCCATCATCTGGTTGGCCGCATCGAGCAGCGGCTGTCCGGCGTCGAGCCCGACCTGGGCGAGCTTGCCCGGCCGCAGGAAGTCGGCGGTGCTGATAGACGAGCCGCCCGCCTTCAGGCCGAGGCCGGCGAAGCTGTTGAAGACGATGGCCGATAGATTGTTGAAGTTGTTGATGATGAAGGCGAAGAAGCCGATGTAGAGGGTCTTCTTCACCAGGCGCTGGAGGATGTCCTCGTCGGCGCCCCAGGCCCAGAACAGGCCTGCAAGGGTGATGTCGATGACGATCAGCGTGGACGAGAGATAGCCGACTTCGCCCTTGATCAGGCCGAAGCCGGAATCGATGTAGGTGGTGAAGGTGTTGAGGAAGGTGTCGATGACGCCGACGTTGTTCATCGCGCATCTCCCTTAGAAGGGGTGGCCGGCGCGGCAGCGCCTGGGGGCGTTTGTGGCGGCAGAGGCCGCGCCGGCCTGCCGAAGAATCGCTGGCGGTTCTCCTCCCAGACCGCGACGCAATGCGGATCTTCGGCATCCTGGGGACCGAGCGCGCTGCAACGGCGCAGCTCGGCCGAGAGGTCGTCGGATGCTGGTGTGACGATGGTCGGAGGGGTCTCGGCAATGGGGGCCGAGTGGCGCCGGTTGGTCACCACAAGAGCCGTGATGGCGACCGCGATCAGGGCGACGATCGCGGCGGCGCGGAAGATTTCCGACCGTCCCAGCATCGCCGCGCCTCAGTTGCCGCTGAACATGGTGACGTTTCCGGGCTGATAGCCGGTGCGCGTCGAGAAGGTCTTGTAGTTCTGCTGGCCTTGCGCCTCGGCCGAGGCGGTACGCGCCTGCTCCAGGGCGTCGGCCCGACTCTTGGCCGACAGCACGGCGACGAGATCGGAAAGCTGCTGAGATTGCAGCGCCAAGAGTTGGTTGCCGGCCTGTGCCGCCTGCAGCGCGCCGGTGGCGCTCTGGCTGGCCGTGACTAGCGAGGTCATCGCACTGGAGTTCGTCGGGATGTTGCCGACCACGCCCGCCTGTACCTTCAGGCTGTCCTCGAAGGCGGCGACGGAGTTCTGCCAGCGTGTCTGCGCGTTGGCGACCATGGCGGTGGTCGAACCTGTGCCGGCGGCCGAACCGTAGCTCGTCGAATAGGCCTGCTCGATGCGCTGGACGTTGAAGGCGATGTTCTGCGCCTGACCTAGCAGTGACTGGGTCTGGGCGATCGACGACTGAAGCTGGGTCAACGTCGACATCGGCAGGTTTGCAAGGTTGCGCGCCTGGTTGACCAGCGACGTCGCCTGGTTGGTCAGCATCGTGATCTGATTGTTGATCTGCTGCAGCTCGCGCGCGGCGGTGAGCACGTTCTGGCCGAAGTTGGTCGGGTCGTAGACGATCCACTGCGCCGAGGCGGGCGGCACGGCGACGGCCAGGGTGAGCACGGCGGCGCTTGCCGCCGCCAGATGGCGCAGCTTGATCATGATGATGTCTCCAGGTTGATCAGGTCAGGGATGAGATCGGCGGCCCAGAGGAGCTCGTGGTCCGCGAGCCAAGCGGGCGTGAAAGCATCGCGGCCGTGCTCGGCGACGACGCGCTCGATCGCGGCGTGGTCCGCCTTGGAGGAAGCGGCACAGAAGGCGAGCGCTACGGGGCCGAGACCTAGCTCGAACAGGCGATTGCCGCGGCGCGACTGGCAGTAGTAGTCGCGCTTCGGCGTAGCGCGCGCGAGGATCTCGATCTGGCGATCGTTGAGACCGAAGCGGCGGTAGATCGCGGTGATCTGCGGCTCGATCGCGCGCTCGTTCGGCAGGAAGATACGCGTCGGACAGCTCTCGACGATCGCGGGCGCGATGTTGCTGCCGTCGATATCCGACAGCGACTGCGTGGCGAAGACGACGGAGGCATTCTTCTTGCGCAGCGTCTTCAGCCACTCGCGGAGCTGCTGGGCGAAGGCCGGATCGTCGAGGACCAGCCACCCCTCGTCGATGATGAGCAAGGTCGGCCGGCCGTCGAGGCGGCCCTCAATGCGATGGAAGAGAGAGGTCAGCACGGCGGGCGCCGCTCCGGCGCCGATCAGGCCCTCGGTCTCGAACGCCTGCACCGGAGCGGAGCCGAGCTGCTCAGCCTCGGCATCGAGTAGGCGGCCCGAGGCTCCACCGACGCAATAGGGCTGCAACGCCTGCTTCAGCGCCGTCGACTGCAACAGGACCGCCAGGCCGGTGATGGTGCGTTCGCCCACGGGCGACGACGCCAGCGAGCTCAGCGCCGACCAGACATGCTCCTTGGCGGTCGGATCGATGGTGACGCCCTCCTTCGCGAGGATGGCCGCCACCCACTCCGCCGCCCAGGCGCGCTCCGACTGATCGTCGATGCGGGCAAGCGGCTGCAGCGACACCGAATGTTCCGATCCAGCCGACAGGCTGCCGCCGAGATCGTGCCAATCGCCGCCCATGGCGATCGCCGCGGTGCGGATCGACCCGCCGAAATCGAAAGCGAAGATCTGGTTGTTGCGGTAACGGCGGAACTGCATCGCCATCAGCGCGAGCAGAACCGACTTGCCCGCGCCGGTCGGGCCGACGATCAACGTGTGGCCGACGTCGCCGACATGCAGGCTGAGTCGGAAGGGCGTCGAACCTTCCGTCTTGCCGTAGAGCAGCGGCGGCGCCTGGAAATGCTCATCCCTTGCCGGCCCAGCCCAAACTGCCGAGAGCGGGATCATGTGCGCTAGGTTCAGCGTCGAGACCGGCGGCTGACGGACGTTGGCGTAGGCATGGCCGGGGATGGAGCCGAGCCAGGCCTCGAGCGCATTCACTCCTTCCGGCATGCAGGTGAAGTCGCGGCCCTGAATCACCTTCTCCACCAGCCGGAGCTTTTCAGCAGCGAGACCCGGGTCCTCGTCCCAGACAGTGACTGTCGCAGTGACATAGGCTTGGCCAACATCGTCGGAGCCCAATTCCTGCAGGGCGAGATCGGCGTCGGCGGCCTTGTTGGCCGCGTCGGAGTCGACGAGTGTCGACGCCTCGTTGGTCATCACCTCCTTGACGATGGCGGCGATGGACTTGCGCTTGGCGAACCACTGCCGGCGGATCTTGGTGAGCAGCTTCACCGCTTCGGTCTTGTCGAGGAGGATCGCCCGGGTGGACCAGCGGTACGGGAAGGCGAGCCGGTTCAGCTCGTCGAGGATGCCGGGATGCGTCGTTGTCGGGAATCCGACCACAGTGAGCGTGCGAAGATGATGGGCGCCGAGGCGGGGCTCGAGGCCGCCGGCAAGCGGCTCATCGGCGAGCAACGCATCGAGGTGCATCGGTGTCTCGGGCACGCGGATGCGCTGCGCACGGGTCGAGATGGTCGAGTGCAAGTAGGTCAGCGTGTCGCCGTCGTCGAGCCAGGCCACCTCGGGCATGAACCCCTCGACCAGTTGCAAGACGCGATTGGTCCGATCGACAAAGCCGCGCAGCAGCTCCCACGGATCGACGCCCGTCTGCGCGCGGCCCTCGTAGAGCCAGCCCTCGACGCGGGAGGCGTCCTCGGCGGGCGGGAGCCAGACGAAGGTCAGGAAGTAACGGCTCTCGAAATGCGCGCCAGCCTCTTCGAAGGCGTCCTGGCGCTCGAGATCAACCAGCGCTGACGCCGGATCGGAAAAGCTGCTGTGCGGATAGGTCTGCGCGGCGATCCGTTGCGCCTCGACAAAGATCGCCCAGCCGGAGCCGAGACGGCGCAGCGCGTTGTTGAGTCGGGCGGTCACGCCCACCAGCTCGGCCGGCGTGGCGCTATCGAGGTCCGGTCCGCGAAAGCGCGCCGTGCGCTGGAAAGAGCCATCCTTGTTGAGGACAACGCCCTCTTCGACCAAGGCCGCCCAGGGCAGGAAGTCGGCGAGACCGGCGGGACGACTGCGATATTCTGCAAGGTTCAGCATCGGAGCCTCAGACGCCGAGAAAGGCTGGGTAACGAAGGTGCCGGCGCACCACGTCGACGAACTGCGGATCGCGCTTCGCCGCCCAGACGGCCGCGGTGTGACCTACCGCCCAGATCAGCGCGCCGGGGATCCAGAGCCGCAGGCCGAGGGCGATCGCCGCGGCGAGCGTGCCGTTGGTGATCGCGACGGTCCGCGGCGCGCCGCCCATCAGAATTGGGTCGGTAAGCGCGCGATGGACCGGCGCGAAGAAGCCGGGCACGTCGGGATCGACGATCGCGGCCATCAGACCAGCGCTCCGCCGGAGAACGAGAAGAAGGAGAGGAAGAAGCTCGACGCGGCGAAGGCGATCGACAGGCCGAACACAATCTGGATCAGCCGGCGGAAGCCGCCGCTCGTGTCGCCGAAGGCGAGCGTCAGGCCGGTCACGGTGATGATGATGACCGAGATGATCTTCGCGACGGGCCCTTGCACCGACTCCAGGATGGAGTTGAGCGGGGTCTCCCACGGCATGGAGGAGCCGGAGGCGTAAGCCGCCGGGGCGAAGGCGAGCGTCAGGGTCGCGAGCGTGATGAGCTCGGCCACGCGGCGACGCGAAGAATGAGCGACAGCGAGAACACGGATCATGATGGGTCTCCGGGGGGCAAGAGGTCGCCGCCCGCCCCGGCTGACTGGACGCGGTAATCGCCGGTGGCGGGATCGAGACCGGCGATGAGAGCGAGTTCGGAAAGGCGGCGTTCGCTGCCGCGGCCGCGCAGCACCGCGACGAGATCGATAGTCTCGGCGATTAGCGCCCTGGGGACGGTGACGACGGCTTCCTGGATGAGCTGCTCGAGGCGGCGCATCGCGCCGAGCGCGGTGCCGGCGTGGATGGTGCCGATGCCGCCCGGATGGCCGGTGCCCCAGGCCTTCAAGAGGTCCAGCGCCTCCGCGCCGCGCACCTCGCCGATCGGGATGCGATCGGGGCGCAGGCGCAGCGAGGAGCGGACCAGATCGGAGAGCGAGGCGACGCCGTCCTTGGTGCGGAGCGCCACAAGGTTGGGCGCGCGGCATTGCAGCTCGCGGGTGTCCTCGATCAACACCACGCGGTCGGTGGTGCCGGCGATCTCAGCCAGGAGGGCGTTGGTGAGCGTGGTCTTGCCGGTCGAGGTGCCGCCGGCGACGAGGATGTTCTTGCGATCAGCCACGGCGGCGCGGAGCACCGCGGCCTGGCCGGCCAGCATGATGCCGGCGGCGACATAGTCGTCGAGGGTGAAGACGGCGACGGCGGGCTTGCGGATCGCAAAAGCCGGCGCCGCCACCACCGGCGGCAACAGGCCCTCGAACCGCTCTCCCGTCTCGGGCAGCTCGGCCGAGACACGCGGTTTGTCGGCATGGACCTCCGCGCCGACATGGTGCGCGACCAGGCGCACGATCCGCTCGCCATCGGCGGCGGACATCGTCCGGCCGCTATCCTCCAGCCCCCCCGACAGCCGGTCTATCCAAAGCCGGCCGTCGGGGTTGAGCATCACCTCGACGATCGACGGGTCTTCGAGGAAGCCGGCGATGGCGGGACCGAGCGCGGTGCGCAGCATGCGCGCACCGCGGGAGAAGGCCTCGGAATGAAGTGGTGTGACCGCCACGATCGTCCCCGTCATTGGCAAATCGCGACACGCGACTAGCGACCGGGACGATTAGAAAAGGCAGTAAGTAGGGCGATTCAACAAGTATTCGGATGGCGTAGGGGCCGGGCGTAAAGCAGAGAAAAAATACTTTCTGGGTGCGGACTCGGTTTCGACGGCTTCGGTGATGCTCCGGTTATTCGGGATCGCGTCTAGTCGGTGTCCGCCGATCGAGTCGGGTCTTCCCGCGCATCGTCGGGGATCTCTTGCCGAAGCTTTGGCCCCTGGCTGAGGCGCCGGCCAAGTGCGGCGACGAAGTTGTCGTAGCGAGGTCCAGCCTGCGCCCGCGCCGCCTTGGCAGCCGGTTCAGGAAGCGCCGGTGTCGTGGTAAGCCAGAAGCGGATGAACAGGGCGAGCGTCTCGACGGCGATGCCGACGTCGCGCTCGAGCCGCGCCAGGCGCCGGTCCTGCTGATCGAGGCGTTTGGCGATGGCAGCCTCGCGCCGCTCATCTGCGTCCGGCGAAAGGAACGAGGCGATGGCGGCCTCGGCGATCAGCGACATCGGTTGCTCTCGCCGCGCCGCGTAGACCGACAGGGACCGCATCACGTCCGGATCGAGATAGACGGAGATCTGGGCCTTCTTCTTCGGCGCCGGCATCCCAGCCTCACAGTCCCAGGTCGTCGCCGGGGTCGAGGGAGGCTTGGCGCGCCAAGCCCTGCATGAGGTCGTTCATCCGACCTACGCGGGGCGCATCCTCCTCAAGCTCGTCGGTCGGATCGAGGGCGAATTCGTTGTCGATCGGCTGCTTCTTCTCGACCGTCTCCTGGTTCAGTTCAGGCTGGCGACGGCGGTCCGAGTTCTTCGGGTCTTCATCGTCGGCCTCCTCGCCGTCACGCGCAGCTGGGGCCGGCGGCCGCGGGGGCAATGGCCGTGAACTCCAGTCGTCGGAACGACTCACTTTCGGCGGCGTCGGCACAGGCGGCGGCAGGATGCGCTCCTGCAACCGCGCATCCTCGTAGTAGCGCGCCTTCCTCGCGCGGATCGGATGGACGCCAGACACCATGACGATCTCGTCGGTAGCCGGGAGTTGCATGACCTCGCCCGGCGTGAGCAGCGGGCGCGCCGTCTCCGATCGGGAGACCATCAGATGTCCGAGCCAGGGCGAGAGGCGGCTACCGGCATAGTTCTTCATCGCCTTCATCTCGGTCGCCGTCCCGAGCGCATCGCTGACGCGCTTGGCGGTCCGCTCGTCATTGGTGGCGAAGCTCACCCGCACATGGCAGTTGTCGAGGATCGAGTTGTTCGGCCCATAGGCCTTCTCGATCTGGTTCAGCGACTGGGCGATCAGGAAGCTCTTGATGCCGTAGCCCGCCATGAAGGCGAGCGCCGACTCGAAGAAGTCGAGCCGCCCCAGCGCTGGGAATTCGTCGAGCATCAAGAGGAGCCGCCGCCGGCCGGCCTTAGCCTGCAGGTCCTCGGTCAGACGCCGGCCGATCTGGTTGAGGATCAGGCGGATCAGCGGCTTGGTGCGGTTGATGTCCGAGGGCGGCACCACGAGGTAGAGCGTCGTCGGCCGCTCGCCGGCCACGATGTCGCCGATCCGCCAGTCGCAGCGCCGCGTCACCTCGGCGACCACAGGGTCGCGATAGAGGCCAAGGAACGACATGGCCGTGCTCAAGACGCCGGAGCGCTCGTTGCCGGATTTGTTCAATAACTCCCTGGCGGCGCTGGCGACGACGGGATGAACGCCAGCCTCGCCGAGATGCGGAGTCCGCATCATGGCCGAGAGCGTGGACTCGATCGGCCGCTTCGGATCGGACAGGAACGACGCGACCCCGGCGAGCGTCTTGTCCTCCTCGGCATAGAGGACGTGAAGGATCGCGCCGACCAAAAGCGCGTGGCTGGTCTTCTCCCAGTGGTTCCGCTTTTCGAGGCTGCCTTCGGGATCGACGAGGATGTCGGCGATGTTCTGGACGTCGCGCACCTCCCACTCGCCACGCCGCACTTCGAGCAGCGGATTGTAGGCCGATGACTTCGCATTGGTCGGATCGAACAGGAGCACGCGGCCGTGCTGGGCGCGAAAGCCGGCGGTGAGCTGCCAGTTCTCGCCCTTGATGTCATGGACGATCGCCGAGCCCGGCCAGGTCAAGAGCGACGGGATGACGAGGCCGACGCCTTTACCCGATCGCGTCGGCGCGAAGCACAACACATGCTCCGGCCCGTCGTGGCGCAAATAGCTGCGCTGGTAGCGGCCCAGCACGACGCCATCGGGTCCGCTGAGTCCGGCGGCGTCGATCTCCTTCGGTTGCGCCCAGCGGGCAGAGCCGTAGGTCTCGGCGTTCTTCGCTTCGCGGGCGCGCCAGACGGACATGCCGATCGCGACAGCCGCGGCGATGATCCCGCCCGATGCGGCGATGTAAGCGCCCTCGATGAAGATGTCAGGCGCGTAGGCGTCGTAGGCGTACCACCACCAGAAGAAGGCCGGCGGAAGGTAGAACGGTAAATGCAGCAGCTCAAACCACGGGTGGCCGAGCTGGGGCTGGAAGCCGAGGCGCCAGGCCGTCCACTCCGTCGCACTCCTGATCGCCAGTAGGACGATCGCGAAGACGGTGATGACCTG
>CAINEA010001012.1 GCA_903847525.1 uncultured Acetobacteraceae bacterium
ATTTTACGGTGTTATATCGATGGGCGGGTTGGTCGCGTCCAGCGAGATATAGGTAATGGCCGGCGCGTCCAGCTTCGCCTTTGTCAGGTCGAACATCCGTGTCTCGTGCCCGGCATAGGTGCGGATATAGTAACTGCGGTTCTTGAGATCGCTGACCGCCATCCACTCGGTGGTTTCGATGCCGGCAACGCCCCCGCCGGCGTTCGACCCGGCCTCGGTGCGGATGGTGCCGGGCGGAATGTCGAAATTGTTGAGGATGTGGAAGGCCACTCCCACCGCCTCGGAACTGGTCTTGGCGATCGGCGCGCTGCGGGCATAGATGAAGGCCCGCACGAAACGCGAAGGCGACGACATGTCGCCCGGCAGCCCCAGCATGCCGGTGCCGGTGCTGGGCGGGGCAAATTCCATCGTGCCGATCTTCTTTGGCGCCGGGTCCGTCAGGGACAGGTTCAGGTAGTTGTTCAGGTTGGTGATATGCCAGTCGAACGTTGGCGCATTGGTCATCACGGTGGTCGGGTTGTCGTGGATATGCAGCGTCCCACCGACATATTCCACCACGATGCTGGCGCCGGTCGCGTCGTGCAGGGCCATGTGGACCGGCACCGGCATCTTGAACACCGCCTGCGAGGAGCGATTGACCCTGATCTTCGGGATGCCGGCCTTGGCCTCGGCAACCGTGGCGAAATTCGTCAGGACATAGAGCAGCAGCTCGTAGGAGGCGATGGAAGTGCGCGCCTCGCCTAGCGGCACGTCCTGATAAACCGCCACGTTCGGCAGATAGAGCAATCCGCCCGCCAACCCGGCCTCGTTGATGCCGTCCACGACAATCGGCAGGCCTATGCCGTTCGCACCGGCAACCCCGTATTTCGTTGTCCAGGCCAGGCCGCTGCCCACCGAACCATCCGGCCCAGTGCCGGTCAGAGCCAGCTTGCGCGGCACCACGATCAACTGCGATTGCAGATCCAGCCCGAATTCCATCGTCCGGCCGTAGATTTTACCGCCGTCTGCGGCATCGAGCAGGAAAGACGTGCAGGCCTGTGCCCATTGCAGCGGCAGCATCACGGCGAACAAAATCGCCATGCTGAAGCAGCGCCGGCTTCTCAGGAATTGAAGCATGTGTCGACCGCCTCCCGTAAGCAGAGCAGGTGCGGATGAGGTTCGTTCCTCAAACGCGGATGCTTTCGATTACAACAAAATCTTCATCAACCTACGCCGTCAATCTTTGAAAGAACAGCAAATCCAACTCCGGTCCCTTGCCGGTCAGCGCGGTGAGCAGCGCGTGCGCCTGGCCACGGTGGTGGGTCTGGTGGTTGAACAGATGGGCGAGGGCCGGCGTGAGCGGCTGTTCGTACATATCGGGAGTCGATACACGGCGATAGCGGATCACGCCGGTGAAGGCCGATTCATCCAGGCTGGCGATGTGGTCGACGATACGGCGGTCCTCGTTTTCCCGTGCGGCGCGCAGGCCACCGAAATCCTCGAACAGGATCGCGTCCAGCCGGTCGGGTGCGGTGCCCTCGCCGGTGATCCGCTGCATCCAGACCCGGTCGGTCACGAGCAGATGGTTCAGGGTGCCGTGCACCGATTTGAAGAAGGCGCCGCGGTTTTCGCGATATTGCGCATCCGTGAGGTCGGCTGCGGCTTCATAGAGGCGTCCATTCGCCCAGGCATTGTAGCTGGCGAACATCTGGAAATAGGTTTTCATCCTCTTCTCCCCATCGCAAAGCCAGTCGCACCTTAACCGATTTCAGGTGCTTCGGTAACGATCCGTGCCGTCGGCGTCGGTTTCCAGCACCAGTTCGCCGCGGCTCAGCATGTGGTTCACATGTGCCAGAACCTCGCCGAACGCGAAGCCGGTCTGGTGCTCGTCGAGTTCGCGCTGAAACACGAAGGGCAACACCTGCGCGACCGACAGGGCACGGGTCCGGCACGCCGCGGCAATCTCGCCGCAGCGGAGGCCATGGTGCTCGATCAACTCGTCGATGCGGGCATGCAGACCGTAGAACGGCAGTCCGTGGCCGGGCAGCACCAATACGTCCGCCGGAACGGTTTCGCGGAGCATCCGCAGCGAGCTCAGATATATCCCCAGCGCATCCAGGTCCGGCTCCATCGCGTGCACGCTCACGTTCGGCGAAATGCGGGCGATGACCTGATCGGCGGCGAAGAACAGCCGCTCCTCCGGCTGGTGCAGCATCGCCTGCTCCAGCGCATGGCCGCCGCCGGTCAGGACATTATACTTCCTGGCGCCGATGCGCATCACATCGCCGTGCTGGATGCGATGGTAGGTCGTCGGCACGCCGGTGGTGCGATGCAGGTATTCGTGGCCACGGCTCAGCACCAGTTCGGTGATCTCCGGCGGCAGGCCGTGGCGAAGGTAGAACGGGCGGTGCATGTCGGCGCCGAGATCGCCGGGCGCATATTGCAGCGCCAGGCTGTAGAGATATTCCGGCCGGGGCATCGACAGCTTCAGGCCGAACCGCTCGGCCAGCCAGCCGGCAAGGCCGACATGGTCGGGATGAAAATGCGTCACGATCATCCGCGTCAGCTTCTGGCCCGCCAGCGGGCCGGTCAGCGCCACATCCCAGGCGGCACGGCATTCATCGGTGCCGAGGCCGGTGTCGATCGTCGCCCAGCCATCGCCGTCCTGGATCAGGTAGATGTTGACGTGGTCGAGCCGGTAGGGAAGCGGCAGACGCAGCCACATCACGCCGGGTGCGACCTCGATCAACTGGCCGGCCGCGGGCGGCTGGGCGTGCGGGAAAACGAGGCTGGAAGCGCGCTGGGCATGTTGCATCGCGGCAGCCTAGCCGGTCCTGCCCGGCGTCCCAAGCAGGTCTGCGGCATGGCTGTAATCGCCGGCGCGATTATGGTTCCTTCGCCGGGGCAAACACGATTAGGCTGAAGCCGGAAATGAGCGCCCGGAGCGGGAGCCAACCCCCCGGCTGCCCAAAAGGCCCCGACCGGCAGCGATTGCCGGCTGGGGTCCATTGAAGGGGGGAAGTGCGATGTCGGATGTCCCGGCCAACAGAAGAACCCGCTCGGTGGCCCTGGTCGGCCCCTATGGCAGCGGGAAATCGGCTCTGTTCAATGCGCTAATGGCGGCGGCCGGCACTCCCTTGCGCAGGCCCAGCGATGCGCGCGGCAGGATGGATACCGAACTGCATCTGGGCCATTGTGGGTATCTCGGCGATGCCTGGTCGATCGTGGATTGTCCTGGCTCGATCGAGTTTCTGTACGACGCGGCCACGGCACTCGCGGTGGTGGATCTGGCGGTGCTGGTTTGCGAACCAAGCCCCGCGCGCGCGCCCACCACCGCGCCGATCTTCCGGCTGCTGCAGGATCTGGGCGTTCCGTTCATGGTGTTCATCAATAAGATCGACACCCCGAACGTGCAGATCCGGGACACGTTGGACGCCTTGCAGGCCCATTCACGATCGCCTTTGGTCTTGCGGCAGGTGCCGATCTACGATTTCGAGCGGATCACCGGTTACGTCGATCTGGTTTCCGAGCGCGCCTATCGCTATCGCAGCGGCCAGGCATCGGAACAGATTCAGCTGCCGGCCCGGATGCGCGAACCGGAGGAAACCGCCCGGTCCGCGCTGATCGAGGTCTTGGCGGACCATGACGACGCGTTGCTCGAAAAGGTTCTGGAGGACATCGTGCCCACCCCGCAGGAGATCTACCAGGATCTGCGCAAGGATCTGCTCGCCGGCACGGTTCATGATGTGCTGCTTGGCGCGGGCGAGAGCGCCCATGGCGTACGGCGGCTATTGAAGGCACTGCGCCACGAGACACCTGGCGCGCGGGAAACCGCCTCGCGCCTCGGGATCGATCCGGCGGGCCCGCCGCTGGTGCAGGTTTTCCGTACCGTCCACGCCGGGCATTCCGGCAAGCTTTCCTATGCACGGATCTGGCGCGGCTCGATCGCGGACGGCGCCACGCTGAGCGGATCGCGTGTCGGTGGCATTCATCGCGTGCAGGTGGACGAGACGGTCAAGGTTGCCCAGGCCGAGGAGGGTGAACTGGTCGCGCTCGGTCGGTTGGAGGGCGTGCCGACCGGCGCGACGCTCGCCGCTGCGGGAACACCGGAACCGCTGCCGTTTCCAGCCTCGCCGCCGCCGGTCTATGCCCGGGCCATCGGCACCGCCGACCGCAAGGACGATGTGAAACTGTCAGGCGCGTTGCAGAAACTGGTGGAGGAAGACCCGGCACTGAGCGTGGTCCAGGATCTGGAAACCGGTGAGACGGTGCTGCGTGGGCAAGGCGAGATCCATCTGCAAACCGCCATCGAACGGATGTCACGCAATTACGGCCTGCGCCTGACCGCCGCGCCGCCGGCCGTGCCTTACAAGGAAACGATCCGCCAAGCCGTCAGCCAGCATGCCCGATTGAAGCGCCAGACCGGCGGACACGGGCAGTTTGCCGATGTGAAGCTGGAGATCGCGCCGCGGCCCCGTGGCGCGGGGTTCGAGTTCATCGACAAGATCGTCGGCGGGGCAGTGCCACGCCAGTATATCCCGGCAGTCGGTGACGCGGCGGAGGAAGCCGCGCGCAAGGGGCCGTTCGGGTATCCCGTGGTCGATATCGCCGTCACGCTGGTCGATGGCACGTTCCATACGGTGGACAGTTCGGACATGGCATTCAAGACGGCAACCCGGCTGGCGATGACCGAGGGGCTGGCCAAGGCCAACCCCGTGCTGCTGGAGCCGATCGCGCAGGTGACCGTGAGCGTTCCCAGCGAACACACGGCCCGGGCCCAGCGGCTGTTGACCGGCCATCGCGGCCAGATCCTCGGCTACGCCGAAAAACCGGGATGGGAAGGCTGGGACGATGTCCAGGCCTTGGTGCCGCAGGCTGAATTAGGAGAAATGATCATCGAATTGCGGTCTCAGACAATGGGGCTGGGGACTTATATCGCGGCGTTCGATCATCTGGCCGAGAGCAGGTGACAGGCATTCCCAGCCCGAACCGGGTGGCCCGAAAGCCGAAAGATATTAGACAGCATCCTTGACTTATCTCTCTGGGATGACCAATGTTGCGGTGCAGCATTTTGCTGCTTTGCAACAGGAGATGCCTCCCATGGCCTCTGTAATTCACCACCTGAGCGAAAGCCTGCACGTTCCGAGCGTGTCCAGCGTCGAGTCGCTGGTCCGCAACGGGCTGGTTCGCTTCAGTGACTATCGCAAGGAGCGGCGCAACCAGGCGCAGATCCTCGCGCATCTCGCGTCCGCCGACGACCGAGAGCTGCGCGACCTCAATATCAACCGCTATGACTTCGAGGCGATCGCCAAGGGCGAATTCCGGCGGTGACGGCTACCGGGCTCGGTAAACCGGGTTAGGGATTGGAGACGACAGGAAAAAGGCCCAGGGAAAGACCCCTGGGCCTTTTCTGTTTGGGTCTGTTCGGTGCGGGCCTGTTCGGTTTGCCGTTGGCTGAGGCGCGATCCGCTGCTTGCCGATGACGCCCGCCGCATGGCACTGATCGGGGGCTGTGGAGAGGAAACCCCCAATGCGCCTTTATGTGGCTGCCGCCATGCTGGTTCTTCTGTGTTCGCCGCCCGCGTTCGCCGCCGATCTGCCAGGTGCCTGGGTCGAATTCCGCTCCGACGGTGCCCTCGATGTGCGCGCCATCGTTCCTCCCGGCGCCAACTGTCCTGCCATCATCGCCGACGGCGCCGCTCTTGCGGTCGCACCGCGCGATGCGCCGGACTCGGCCTACCCGGTTCAGGTCTGTGCGGCGCGCGCGCCCATGGGGGCAAGGCAGATTTCCGTGGCGGGGCTCCCCGCGCCAACTTTGCCCAAAGCGATCCGGCGTATTGTGATCCTCGGCGATAGCGGCTGCCGGCTGAAAGGCAAGGCGGTACAGGCCTGCAACGACCCCGCCGGCTGGCCGTTCGCGACCGTCGCGCGGCTGGCCGCTTCGCGCCATCCGGACCTGGTGATCCATGTCGGCGATTATCATTATCGGGAGAGCGCCTGCCCGGATGGGGACACCGGCTGCGTGGGCAGTCCGTTCGGCGACAACTGGCCGGTCTGGAAGGCGGATTTCTTCGATCCGGCGGCACCGCTGCTGGCCGCCGCTCCCTGGGTGATGGTTCGCGGCAATCATGAGCTTTGCAATCGCGGCGGGCACGGCTGGTTCCGGCTGCTCGATCCGCACCCACCCGCCGCCTGCACGGCCACGACCGAGCCCTATGCGCTGACCATCGATCGGCAGAACATGCTGGTGTTCGACAGTGCGGACGCGGATGACGAGACGGTCGATCCGGCCAAGGTGCCGGTGTTCCGCGAACAATTCCAAACGCTGCTCATGCAGGCGAAGCCCAGTGCCTGGCTGCTGACGCACCGGCCGGTCTGGGCAATCGCGCAAGGCCGGGTGCCGCCGGGCGCGATCACGAACATAACCGAACAAGCAGCCATACGCGGGCTGGTGCCGGCCGCGCTCGACATGGTGATTTCCGGCCACATCCATGATTTTGGTGTCTATGAGTACGGCCCGGGCAGGCCGCTGCAATTGGTCACAGGCGAAGGCGGTGACACCGACGATGCGACCACCCAACCGCCACATGCGGGATGGGAGGTGGATGGCCAGCAGCTGCGGAAGGGCTATGCGATGCAGGGTTACGGCTTCCTGGTGCTTGATCGCGCTGGCGCCGGCTGGGTCGGTCACGTTGTTGGGCTGGACAACAATCTGGTCGCCCGATGCGAGTTTCGCGGCCGGGCGGGTAGCTGCAAACCGCTGAAGCACTAGCAGGCGGCACCGAACAGAGGCATGAACCCGCGATCATGGCCCTTACCGCAAAATCCGTCGTCACCTATCAAGACCCCACGCGCGATGCCGCCTTCGATCTGCTGACTGCCGTTTTCGAGCGTCACCGGGCGCTGGAGGAGGCGCTGGATGCGCTGCCGGCGATCGATGCCCGCGACCGCGCCGCCGCCCATCGCCTGGCCGCCACCGTGCTTCGGCGCGCCGGCACGCTGGACGCGGTGCTCGAGCCGTTCCTGAAGAAGGCCCCGCCGGAGCCGGTGCGGCAGATCCTCCGCTTGGGCGCTGCCGGCGCCCTGCTGCTTGGCACGCCGAGCCACGCCGCCGTGGCGACGGCCGTGGCATTGGCCCGCAGCCGTGGACTGGCGCCTTTCGCGGGCCTAATCAACGCGGTTTTGCGCCGAGTGACCGAGGCGGGAGCGGCTGCGCTGGAGACGCTGGATGGTCCGCGGCTCGATACGCCGTCCTGGCTCTGGTCCACATGGGGACGCGATGCGCGGGCGATCGCGGTCGCCCAGCAGGCAGAGGCACCGCTGGACATCACGCTGAAGCCGGGTGCGGCCGCGCCGGAGGGCGGCGTCCTGCTGCCGACGGGGTCGGTGCGCTTTCCGCCTGGCACGCGGGTGACGGAACTGGCCGGATACGAGGAAGGTGCGTTCTGGGTGCAGGACGCCGCCGCCGCGCTGCCGGTGCGGGTGCTGGCGCCACTGCCTGGCGAGCACATCGCCGATCTCTGTGCCGCGCCGGGCGGCAAAACCGCCCAACTGGTTGCCGCCGGAACGCATGTCATCGCGGTGGAGCAGGATGCCGCGAGGATCGCCCGGCTGACCGACAATTTGCACCGGCTGCGTCTGGAAGCGGAGATCGTGCTCGCTGACGCGACTGCCTGGCGCCCGGCACAGAAGCTCGACGCCGTGCTGCTGGACGCCCCTTGCAGCGCAACCGGCACCATCCGCCGTCACCCAGACGTGCCGCATCTGAAGCGGCCACGCGACATCGCCCAGTTCACCGAGGGCCAGGATCGCCTGATCGCGGCTGCCGCTGACATGCTGCGGCCGGGTGGGCGGCTGGTCTACGCCGTGTGTTCGCTACAGCCGGAAGAAGGCGCCGGCCGCGTCGCCGCCGCGTTGAAGGTGGGTCTGATCGTGGAACCGTTCACCGAGGCGGAACTGGCCTTCCTGCCCGAGGCGCGCACGAAGGAAGGGTTCCTTCGCACGCATCCCGGCCTGTGGCCGGATCGCGCGGGGATGGACGGTTTCTTCGCGGCCCGCCTGATCCGGACCTGACGTCCGGCATCTGGGCCGTTTGTCCGCTTGTCATTGTGTCGGACCCCTGTCTAGAACCATCCGATGCCGCAAACGCAACACCGTTCGAGTCCGGACCGACCCATCATCGTTGCGCCCAGCCTGCTCGCCGCCGATTTCTCCCGGCTGGGCGAGGAAGTGCGGGCGATCGAGGCCGCCGGCGCGGACTGGCTGCATCTGGACGTGATGGACGGGCATTTCGTGCCGAATATCACGTTCGGCCCCCAGGTTCTGAAGGCGCTGCGGCCGCATTCGCGCCTGCCGTTCGATGTGCATCTGATGATCGCCCCGGTCGATCCCTATGTCGTTGCGTTCGCCGAGGCAGGTGCGGATCATATCTCCTTTCATCCCGAAGCCGGTCCGCATGCGCACCGGACGCTGCAACTGATCCGCTCCCTGGGCAAGAAATGCGGCCTGGTGCTGAACCCGGCCACGCCGATCGAGGCGGTGGAATGGGCGATGGACCTCGTCGATATGCTGATGGTGATGACGGTCAATCCCGGGTTTGGCGGGCAGGCGTTCATTCCCTCACAATTGCCGAAGATCGCCGCGCTGCGGCGCCTGATCGAGCTGACGGGCCGGCCGATCGCGTTGCAGGTCGATGGTGCGATCGCACCGTCCATGCAGGGCAAGGAGACGGCACGGCAGGTGATTGAGGCTGGCGCCGATACGCTCGTGGCCGGTTCGGCGGTATTCGGTGCGCCTGACTATGGCGCCGTGATCGCCGGGCTGAGAGCGGACCGGGCTTGGACATGAAAGGCAGCACCCCCGCCAATTGGCTGCGTGGCGCACGACGCAAATTCGCCCGGATGCCGCATATCGGCATGAAGCTGGGGATGACCCGGATACCCGATGCGCCGGCATTGCCGGTGCGCGATCCTTGGCCAGGCGATCCGGTGCGTGGGGGGCGGCTACTGAAGGGCGAATTCGAGTACGGCGGCGCGGTGTGCCTGCTGCGGCCGGGCGGCTGGAACGGAATCGACGCCTCCCCCATTCTGCGGGCGGTCCTGCACGGCTTCACCTGGCTGCGCGACCTGCGCGCGCTCGGTACGGACAATGCCCGATTGCGGGCGCGGATGCTGGTGGCGGAATGGATCGCCTCGCCGCCGAACGAGGAGATCGTCTACCGCCCCGACGTGATCGGGGCCCGCATCGCCGCCTGGCTCGGCCATTACGATTTTTTCGCCGCCTCCGCCGATGACCTGTTTCGCCAGAAGCTGATGGCACGTCTCGTCGGCGATGCCCGCACCCTGGCGTTGGCACTACCGGCCGAAGAGCAGGATGCGCGGGCCCTGACCGCGCTCAAGGGCCTGATCGCCGCCGCCGTGGCACTGCCGGACCACGCGGCATTCCTGACCCGCGCGCTGCGCTTCCTGCCGCAGGAGATCGGCCGGCAGGTGTTGGCCGATGGCTGCCACGTCGAACGCAGCCCCGCGGCCCATCTGTCCGCGTTGCAGGATCTGACGGAGATACGTGCGCTGCTGCAGGCCTCCCAGACCCAGCCGCCGGCAGCATTGTCTTCGGCCATCGAGCGGATGGCCCCCGCTTTACGCGTGCTGCGGCACGGCGACGGCGGGCTGGCGCTGTTCAACGGTTCGCGCGAGGAGGTTCCCGCGCTGATCGACCTGACATTGACCCAGGCCGGCCGTGGCGGGCGCGCAGCGTCGTCGATGACCGAGGGCGGTTTCCAAAGGATGCAGGCCGGTCGCACCGTGCTGATCGTCGATTGCGGCGTGCCGCCGCCGCCGGGCACCGACCGTTTCGCCCATGCCGGCACGCTGTCGATGGAGATGTCGGTCGGGCGCGACCGGCTGATCGTCAATTGCGGCGCCTATGTCGCCGGACCGCAGGACTGGCGCGACGCCAGCCGCGCCACCGCCGCCCATTCGACGCTCGTGATCGCGGATGTGAATTCCTCGGAAATTCGCCGCGATGGGCTCGGCCGTCGGCCAGAGAAGGTGGACGTGCAGCGCCAGGAAGCGAATGGCGCGCACTGGCTGGAGGCAAGCCACGATGGCTGGAAGCGCCCGTTCGGCGCAATCCACCGGCGGCGCCTGTATCTGGCCGAGAGCGGCGAGGATCTTCGTGGCGAGGACGTGGTGGAAGCCGCCAGCCCGCAGCCCTTCACGCTGCGCTTTCACCTGCATCCCGCCGTGAGTGCCAGCCTGCAGCAGGACGGCCAGACCGTGCTGCTGCGCCTGCCGGCGGGGGGTGGCTGGCGTTTGAAGGCGGACGGAGCGCGTCTGGCGTTGGAGGAGAGCATCTACCTGGGTGGGCCGGAGCCTCGGCGTAGCGAGCAGGTGGTGCTCACCGGCTTCGCGGACGGTCCGCAGCAGGTCAAATGGGCGATCACCAAGGTCGGGTAGCATCCGGGCCATCGCGTCCATGAAGATCTTCGAAATCACCAATGTCGACTTTTCACTGCGGCACTTCCTGCTGCCGCTGATGCGCGCCGCGCGGGACCGCGGCCACGAGGTGATCGGCGTCTGCGCCGAGGGGCCGCTGTTGGACGACATCCGGGCGGAGGGATTCCGCATCGTCGGCGTGCCGTTCGAACGCAGCCTGTCGCCGTTGGCGCATCTGCGGGCCTTTCGTGCCCTGGTGGCGTTGATGCGGGCAGAAAAGCCGGATTTGGTGCATGCCCACGCGCCGATCACCGGATTTCTGGGGCGGCTGGCCGCACGGGCGGCGGGCGTGCCGAAGATCGCGACCACCAGCCACGGCTTCATTTTCAACCAGGGCGGCCCCTGGCTGCGCCGGGCCGCCGGTCTGATGATGGAGCTGATTGCCGGGCGGGTGACCGATGTATTTCTGACAGTGTCGGAGGCCGGGGCGGCGGACGCGAGGCGTCGCCATATTTTCGCCAACCCCGTGCCGATCGGCAACGGACGTGATCCCGCCCGGTTTCGGCCCGATCCCACCTTGCGCGGCCGCATCCGGGAGGAATTTGGAACGCCGGCAGACAGAGTGGTGATTGTCGCCGTCTCCCGGCTCGTGCGCGACAAGGGGTATCCGGAGTTGGCGGCCGCGATGCGCGACGTGCCGGACGCGGAGTTCTGGGTGGTCGGCGAGCGCCTGGCCTCCGACCGTGGCGACGACATGGTGGAACTGCTGCGTGACGCCGGCCTCGGCCGGCGGCTGAAGCTGCTCGGATATCGCCACGACGTCGAGGCGGTGCTGGCGGCGGCCGATATCTTCACGCTGCCGAGCTACCACGAAGCGCTGCCGATGTCGGTGATCGAGGCGATGTTTTGCGGGCTGCCGGTTGTCGCCAGCGACATAAACGGACCGCGCGAACAGGTGGTGGAAGGGGTCACCGGCCTGCTGGTTCCGGCACGCCAGGCGGCTCCGCTGGCCGCCGCCCTAGCTCGGCTCGCAGCGGACCCTGGCCTGCGCGCGCGCTTAGGCGCTGCCGGCCGGGCGCGGGCGCTGGAGCGCTACGATGAGGCCAAGGTCACCGCCCGTACGCTGGACCTGCTCGGCTTATAAGTTTAAGCGCCGGGGGCTCCCGCCGACGCTTGCATCAGACTGGAACCCAATATGACCGATATCGTTCCCATTCGCCGCGCCCTGATCTCCGTTTCCGACAAGACCGGACTCGTTCCCTTCGCCCAGGCGCTGGTTTCACGCGGCGTGGAAATCCTCTCCACCGGCGGATCGGCGAAGGCCCTGCGCGACGCCGGCGTGGCCGTTGTGGAAGTGTCCGAGCATACCGGCTTTCCGGAGATCCTGGACGGGCGGGTGAAGACCCTGGTTCCGCAGATCCACGGCGGCATCCTCGGCCGGCGCGACCTGCCCGAGCATGTGGCGCAGATGGCGCAGCACAAGATCGCGCCGATCGACCTGGTCGCGGTGAATTTGTATCCGTTCGAGGCGACAGTGGCGAAGGGGGCGGCCTATGAAGATTGTGTGGAGAACATCGATATCGGTGGCCCCGCGCTGATCCGCGCCGCGGCGAAGAACCACGACTTCGTCACGGTGCTGACAGAGCCCGGTCAGTATCAGACGGTACTGGAACAGTTTCAGGCAGATGGCGGCACCACCCTGGCGCTGCGCCGGCTTCTGGCCGGCGAGGCCTATGCGCGCACCGCCGCCTATGACGCGGCGATTGCCGCGTGGTTTGCGGAGCAGCGGGAAGAAACCTTCCCGAACCGCTTCGCCTTCTCTGGCTCGCTGCGCCAGACGCTGCGCTACGGCGAGAACCCGCACCAGCAGGCGGCATTCTATGTTTCCGGCAACGATCCAAGGCGCGGCATTGCCACTGCCACGCAGGTGCAAGGCAAGGAACTGTCCTACAACAACCTCAACGATACCGATGCCGCGTACGAATGCGTCGCCGAGTTCGACCATCCCGCGGTCGTGATCGTTAAGCACGCGAACCCGTGCGGCGTGGCGACAGGCAGCTCGTTGGCCGATGCCTGGGACCGCGCTTTGCGCTGCGATCCGACATCCGCCTTCGGTGGCATCGTCGCAGTGAACCGCCTTTTGGATGCGGCGGCAGCAGAGAAGATCGCCATGCTATTCACCGAGGTGATCATAGCGCCCGATGCGGATGAAGCGGCAAAGGCGATCCTGGCACGCAAGAAGAACCTCCGGCTGCTGCTGACCGGCGGCCTGCCCAATCCGGCGGCGCCCGGAATGACCTTCCGCAGCGTGTCCGGCGGGTTTCTGGCGCAAACGCGCGATGCCGGGCGGATCATGCCGCAACAGCTGAAGGTGGTTACCAAACGTGCGCCGACGGAAACGGAACTCGCCGACCTGATCTTTGCCTTCCGCGTCTGCAAGCATGTGAAATCCAACGCCATTGTCTACGTGAAGGACGGCGCGACCGTCGGCGTCGGCGCCGGGCAGATGAGCCGCGTGGACAGCGCCCGCATCGCCGCCTGGAAAAGTGCCGAGGCCGCGAAGGCCGCAGGCCTGGCAACGCCGCTCGCGCAGGGCAGCGTGGTGGCGTCCGACGCCTTCTTCCCCTTCGCCGACGGCCTGGAGGCGGCGGTCGCCGCCGGCGCGACGGCGGTGATCCAACCGGGCGGATCGATCCGCGACGAGGAGGTGATCGCCGCCGCCGACGCGGCCGGCATCGCGATGGTGCTCACCGGAATGCGCCACTTCCGGCACTGAGGGAGCGGACCAGACCCTAGTCGGATCCATAGAACGAGCCTGCTTCCGGCGGACCGATGAGCACGGAGGGCGCGTACGTGTCGCCGCCCGTTCGCGCGCCAGGCATCACCCCCGCCGCGTCCGGATTGGCCCGTGCCGCCGCCTGCGCC
>CAINEA010001013.1 GCA_903847525.1 uncultured Acetobacteraceae bacterium
GAACACCCGGCGCGCGGCGTCGGACTTGTCGCCGCTGACGATCAGCGCCGGAAGATGCACCCCCAGTTCGGTCCGCAATAGCTGAATGACCTGCACCCCATTCATACCGCCTGGCAGGTTGTAGTCGGCAATCACCACGTCCGGACGAACGCCGTCGGCCGCCCGCACCTGCGCCAGCGCCTCATCGCCCCGGCGGTTCTGAACGACGCGATAACCTTCCAACTCCAGCAAGGAACTCATCGCATCGAGCTGGGCCGGATCGTCCTCGATCAACAGGATCACCGGTACCGAATCTCCGAGGCCGGCGGGATCCTCATCCGCTGCCGCGTTCCCGCAGTGGAACGCAACCACGTCCACGACCACGGCGAACATCGTCCCCTTGCCCGGGCGCGACGAGACGTCGATCGCATGGCCAAGCAAGGACGCGTAGCGCCGCACGATATACAACCCTAGCCCCAGGCCGAAGCGCGCGCTGTCGGTGCGGTCCAGCCGGTAGAACTCGTCGAATATGGAATGGATGCTGTCCTCGGGAATGCCGATGCCGGTGTCCCAGACCTCGATCCGCAGCTTGCCGCCGTGACGCCGGCATCCCAGCAGCAGCCGTCCTTGATCGGTATATTTGATGGCATTGGAAAGCAGGTTGCCGATCATGCGCGCCAGCAATCGCCGGTCGCTGCGAACGACCGCAGAA
Source organism: uncultured Acetobacteraceae bacterium (assembly GCA_903847525.1). Taxonomy (GTDB): domain Bacteria; phylum Pseudomonadota; class Alphaproteobacteria; order Acetobacterales; family Acetobacteraceae; genus PALSA-911. The sequence goes on from CAINEA010001013.1 coordinate 692, forward strand.
GACGAAACGGTGTGCAGCCTCAGACCCTTGGCCGCCACGATCGGGGCGAATTCGTCCACCAGTTTGCTCAGCAGCGTATCAATGGAAAACTCGGAAAACTCCGGGTGGATCTGATCGCTTTCGATCTGGTCGATATCCACGAGGGTATCGAGCAACTCTGTCATCCGCCCGACCGTGTCATCCAGCTTGCCCAGGGTCGTCCTGCTATCCTTGTCGGGGATCCGCCGGCGCAGAATCCCGTGCAGCAGGCCAATGGTCTGCAAGGGTTGCCGCAGATCGTGGCTCGCGGCCAGCAGAAAGCGCGACTTGGCCAGATTGGCCCGCTCCGCCTCGGACTTCGCCTCGCGCAGCTGATCCTCGGTCCGCTTTTGCTGGCGTAGATCATGGACCGCCGCCAGGACCAGGAGCTCGTCGGCCGTGCGTAGCGGGCTCAGGCCGATTTCCAGCGGGATCTCCTGGCCGTCCTTGGTCAGCCCCCTGATTTCCTGGCCCGGTGCCATCGTCCGCACGGTGGGGTTCGCGACATATCGGGCATGCTGCTCGGCATGCAGCGCACGCCGCGCCTGTGGCACCAACAGGTCGACGCTCTGCCCGAGCAGTTCGGCCGAATCGTAGCCGAACATCGGCTGGACCAGCTTGTTGACCGAGCGGATGCGATACCGGTGATCGACGATAATGATCGCTTCCGGCAGCGTATCCATGATCATCTGCATCTGGTCCCAGACGATGTGGCGCTGGTGCGTGACATCGTCCAGCGCCAGCAGCAACATCGAACCACCTGTCCCCGGCGACTGAAATTTCTTGATCCCGATCTGCCACACCCGGTTGACGCCGCTCGCGGGTTCGACCTCCAACGTGTGGGTATGCAGCACGACGGGTTCCGACAGAACGCGGACCATCGCCTCCATCAAATGCGCGTCGGCGAAGATCGGGTCCGGCAGGTCGGCCGCGAATTTGCCGGTGATCTGCCCTGCCGTCACGCCGAAGCTGGCCAGGAACGCGGCATTGCCGGACACGATCTTGAGCTCGGAATCGAGCACCAGCAGCGGCTCGCGCACCGTGTTGACGATCAGCTCCGCATACGCCCGCGCGCCCGCCGCCTCCAGCTCCGCCTCCTTCAGGCGAGTGACCTCGGTAAAGGTGATAACGGCCCCGAAAACCTGGCCCGTGGCGATGCGGTAGGGCTGCACCGCCCGCAGGTACCACGCGCCATTCACGGCGCGGATCTCCTTTTCCTTCGACGTGCCGGTCGAATACACCGAGGTCGCATCCGCCAGCAGTTCCGGGTCGGCGAATTTCGGCAACAAATCCGCCAGCGGCCGACCGATATCCGCATCGATCACGGTGAACAGCGCCTGCATCCGCGCGTTGTAGATCTTGATGCGCAACTGATCATCGAGGAAGATCGTTGCCACGCCGGAGCTGTTGAGCAGGTTCGTCAGGTCGGTGGAGGCCTGCTGCTGCTGGTCGAGTGACTGGCGCAGCTGGGCATTCACCGTCGTGAGCTCTTCGTTGAGCGATTGCAGTTCCTCTTTCGAGGTTTCCAGCTCCTCGTTGGTCGAGAGGAACTCCTCGTTCATCGACATCACTTCTTCGTTCGATGCCGTCATCTGTTCGTTGGCCTGCCGCAGGTCGCGGATCGTCCGGTTGAGCTCCCGGCGGGTATCGCTGAGCTCCTGCTGCAGATGCGGCAGCGCCGGCGCGCCCGTCGCATCGCCAGCACGGCGAAGCGCCTTGCCGCCAGCCGGCGGCAGATCCTCGAGGAAGCTTACCAGCAGGAGATCCTCTCGATCCTGCGTGATGCGCTGGGCCTCGATGGTCAAAATCACCGGCTTGCCCGCGCGCATGAACCGCACGCCCCGGGCGGTGACAGGCCGTTTGCCGCGGAACGCGCGTTCAATCGTTTCATGCAGAGCCGGACGCAGCCCCTCCCGTGACATCGACAGCACGTCCTGATTGGGCTCGCCCGCCGCGACTTGCAGATAGGGGTCGATCCGACCGAAATAATACAGCGGCGCCAGCTGGCGGTTCGTCACGACCGCGGCGGGTGCGTAGGCCTCGAGGATCTTCTGTTCCACCAGTTCCGGCAACGAGGGTTGGCGCGGAGCATTGGCGATCGTCCTGGCCGCCGCCGCCGACGCCCGTGGCGCCAGGATCCGAGCCGCCGTTTCCGCCGAGCGTCCACGACCGATGTGGCGATAGATCCGGTAATCTCGGTCGATCGGCTCGAACAGGTCGGTCGCGATGCCGGGCGCCTCCGCCGCCCCCAGGAACAGCACCCCACCCGCATTCAGGGCGAAATGGAACAATGCCAGGACACGGTACTGGGCGTCCGGCTTCAGGTAGATGAACAGGTTGCGGCAGGACAGCAGATCCAGGCGGGAAAACGGCGGATCGGTTAGCACGTCGTGGCGGCTGAAGATGACGCATTGGCGCAGCTCGGGCTCAACCCGGAAATGATGATTGATGCGGGTGAAGAAGCGTTTCATCCGTTCGGGCGACACATGATCCTGGATCGATTCCGGATAGATCCCGGCCCGGGCCGCGTCCAGCGCCTCGTCATCGATGTCGGTGGCGAAAACCTGCAGCTTCAGCCGCGGCCGTGTGCTGGCGATTTGTTCCAGCAACAGCATCCCCAGC
>CAINEA010001014.1 GCA_903847525.1 uncultured Acetobacteraceae bacterium
TAGAAGGGGATGCCGGCGGCATCGACCAGCCTGTGCATCTCCTCCCATGCCTGGGACCAGATCACGCCGCTGCCGGAGACGATCAGCGGTTGCTTGGCGGTGGCGAGGGCGTCGACCAGCCTGGCGACCTGGCGCGGATCGCCGAGGGGGCGGCTGTCCAGTAGCGGGCGGCCGGCGAAGCTCCAATCGACTTCGCTCTCCTCGATCTTTTGGTAGAGGATGTCGCCGGGGAAATCGAGATACACCGGACCGGGCTTGCCGGACATCGCCTTCTGGATGGCGAAGTTCACCTGTTGGGGAATGCGCTTGAGGTTGTGGATACGGTCCACGTGCTTGGTGCAGCCGCGCATCAGTTCGACCTGGTCGATTTCCTGGAAGACCTGGCGGCCGAACTGGCTGATCGGGCTGGAGCCGCCGATGGCGATGACGGGGCATCAATCGATCATCGCGTTGGCGATGCCGGTGATCAAATTGGTGACGCCGGGGCCGGAGGCGGCCATGCAGACGCTGGGTTTTTGCAGCAGGCGGCTATAGGCCTGGCACATGAAGGCGGCCGCCTGTTCGTGGCGGACGTCGATCATGCGGATGCCCTCCTTCACGCAGGTGGCCTCCGCCAGCAGCATCGGGCCGCCCATGATGAAGAACAGGTCCTCGATGCCCTCCTTCTTCAGGCACTTTGCTAATATTTCGGAGCCCGTGAGTTCGGCCATCTCGTTCGTTCCCTTGGTTGGTTTCGTTAGTTATGGCCTGTTCAGATCACGCCGGTCTGCTTCAGGCTGTCGATTTCGCCGGCGGGCAGGCCGAGCCATTCGTTCAGCACCTCGTTGCTGTGCTGGCCGAGCAACGGGGCCGGCTTTACTTCCGGGGGCTTTCCGTCGAAGCGGACGGGCCAGGCGGGCATCTTGTAGTCGCCGATCTTGGGGTGGTGGATGGTCTGCATGATGCCGCGGGCCTCGAAGCTCGGGTCGCTGTGCAGTTCCATCGTGTCCAGCACAGCGCCGGAGGGGATGCCGGCGGCACCGATGATGCGCATGGCCTCGTGCTTGTCGTGCTGGCGGGTCCAGAGGGCGATCATTCCGTTCACCTCGGGCTCACGTTCGGCGCGGGCGGCGGGGGTGTCGTAGCGGGCATCGCCGAGCAAATCCTCACGGCCGATGACGCCGAGCAGGCGGCGCCAGTGTTCGGGGTTGGCGCGGCTGGTGTAGACGTAGACGTAATCGTTGGGGCCGCCACCCTTGCAGGGAAAGGTCCCCATCGGCGGGTTGCCGCCGGTGACGCTGCTGGAACCGGCGCGCGGAGCGGCGGTGCCGAGCTGGGCCTGGGCGGCGAAGGCGATGCGGATGTAGTGCATCATGCTGTCCTGCATCGCCACCTGCAGATGATCGCCAAGGCCGGTGGAATTGCGGCGGAACAACGCGCCGAGGATGGAGACGGCGAGCAGCATGCCGGTGCCGGTGTCACCCAGCGACGGGCCGGGTTTCAAGGGCGGGCCGTCCTTCTCGCCGGTGATGCTCATCGTGCCGCCGCAAGCCTGGGCGATCATGTCGAAGGCGAGGTTATGCTCGTAGGGGCTGCCTTCGCCGAAACCCTTGACCTGGGCATAGACGATGCCGGGGTTGATGGCGCGGATCACGTCCGGGCCGAGGCCGAGGCGCTCGATCGCGCCGGGGGCGAAGTTCTCGATGAACACGTCCGCCTTGGCCGCCATCTGTTTGACCAGCTCCAGGCCGCGCGGCGATTTCAGGTTGATGGTGACGGATTTCTTGTTGGCGTTGAATTGCAGGAAATACCAGGAATCGCAGCCGGGCAGGCCGGCGGAGCTGCGGCCGGGGTCGCCGGCTTTGGGGTTTTCCACCTTGACGACTTCGGCGCCGAGCCAGGCGAGGGCCTCGGTGCAGGATGGGCCGGCCTCGAACTGGGTGAGATCGAGGATTTTGACGCCCGCCAGGCAATTCTGGCCGCCTGCTGTTTGGCCGCCTCCCATGTGATCCATAGGCTTGGCTCCTCCGTGTTTTTGTTGCCGGCCTGAAGGCCGTGCTTGTGAGAACGATGTTCCTCCCCTGCCCTTGCCTTGGCAAGCCCACTTCCCGGGCGATAGGGTACAGGCTGCCTGCAACCTCGGGAGCGTCCCCATGAAAATCACAAAAATCCTCACAGATATCCTGCGCATTCCCGAAGACGATCCTTTGGCTGACATGCCGGAAGAGGCGGGGCGGTTCCGGCCGGTGGTGACGCTACGCATCCAGACCGATACGGGGATCGAGGGGATCGGGCTGACCTTCTATGGCGGGCCGATGACCGGGACCTTGCGCTCGGCGGTGGATGAACTCGGCGCGCTGATCGTTGGTGACGATCCGCTGCGGATCGAGGCGATCGTGCGGAAGTTGCGGGTGGCGGCCGGGGATAATTGCGGGCCGGGCGGGATTTTCATGCTGGCGCTGTCGGCGATCGACCTCGCACTTTGGGACATCAAGGGCAAGGCGTTGGAGCAACCGCTGTGGAAGCTGCTCGGTGGCACGCGGGACCGGGTGCCGACCTACGCCAGCGGGTCGTTACGGCGGGGGCTGACGGACGCGCAGGCGGCGACCGCGGCGCGGCGACTGCTGGACAAGGGTTTTCTGGAGATGAAGACGCAGATGGCGCTGCCGGGCAATCCATCGCCGGCGGAGGAAGTGCGGCGGGTGCGGGTGGTGCGCGATGCGATCGGGCCGGACATCAAGCTGATGTGCGACATCAACCAGCGCTGGCGGCCGGAGCAGGCGATCGATATCGGCAAGCGGGCGGAGGATGTGGGACTGTCCTGGCTGGAGGACGTGACGGTCTGCGACGACTACCAGGGCCTGGCGCGGGTGAACGCGGCGCTGTCCACGCCGATTGCCGGGGGCGAGTATGTCTGGGGCATTGTGCCGTTCCGCCACATGATCGAGGCGCGGTCGGTGGATATCGTGATGATTGATCTGGTGCGGGTGGGTGGCATCACGCAATGGATGAAGGTGGCGGGGATGGCCGAGGCGTTCAATCTGCCGGTGGTGAGCCACGTGATCCCAGAGTTTCACCTGCATTTGATCGCGGCGGTGCCGAACGGGCTGACGGTGGAATATATGCCGTGGATGCTGAAGCTGTTTCAGGAAACGCCGCCGATCGTGAAGGGCGAACTGGTGCTGCCGACGACGCCTGGGTTCGGGTTGAAGTTCGATGAGGCCGCCGTGAAGTCGTTCCGGGCATGAGCAGGGCGATCGACGGATATGAGGTGCTGGGGCTCGGGTGCTATTTCGAGGATCTGCCGGTTGGGCGGAAGTTCCGCACCATCGGGCGGACGCTGACCGAGGCGGATCTGGTGAATTTCATCAGCGTGACGGGGATGACCGAGGTGCTGTTCTCCAACATCGAATTCCTGGCGGAGGAGAGCGACATCAAGCAGCGGGTGGTGCCGGGGGCGATGGTCTATTCGTTTGCCGAGGGGCTGCTGGTGCACGCGACGATGCAGCACACCGGGTTCGCGTTCCTGAACATGGAATTGAACGTGGAGAACCCGTGTTTCGTGAACGACACGATCCATGTGGAATGCGAGGTGGTGGAGAGCCGCGCCAGCAAGAGCCGGCCGAACCGGGGGTTGGTACGGACATTCAACCGGGTGGTGAAGCAGGATGGGAAGGTGGCGATTACGTATAATCCGTTGCGGATGGTGAAGGCACGGGGTGGATGAGGGGGGGCGCCGCCCATGTCGGACAAGGGCACAACGCCATTCGCCCATCAAGCCGATGACGCGACACGACGGGACTTCCGAATGATCTATACAGCGCCGCCCTTACAGTGAGTAAGATTCAACGATATGTCCAGATAAAATCCTATAAAAGAGATACTTATGCAGTCAAATAATAACCTAGTGTTCATCAACGTGTAGGGAGCGCTCTCCGTTATCATTAAAATATTCTTTTCTTGCATCTTCTGTGATCGCAAATACCCGACGATTGACGTCGTTCATATTTCGGGAAACCAGCCCTCTATCAGCAAGATTTCGTCCTCGTCTTCCGACGAGTTGATAAGAACAATCAAGCTCGCCAGCGATTTCGGAGGCGATCATCTCACGGTTTTCTGTATACAATGCCTCCAGTATACCAAGCTCTGTAGCTGGAAGGAGCAGTGATGGGTCAACACTGCGAATAACACTCTCATATTTTTTCGACAGATTTGTGACTTCACAAATGCCACGGCGGCATGAGGGGCAGAGCATTTCAAACATGGCAAGCCCATCCAATTTGTCTAAACCGTAGACAGTGCCACAGTTGTTGCATTTTATTTCCTGATTCGATTCCAGAAACCTTCGTACGATTGAAGTGTAATCAAATATTCTGTCAACAAAATAAAGTCGGTACTCGCGATGCCCTGCAGGACGTCCAAAAGAGATCGTGTATTTGCTGCATAGGCCGTGGTTAAGGGCATATACGGAAACCTTGTTACCGTCCCTGTCCTTCATTTCGTAATACAAGGTTAAGAAAAAATTAAGCTCCAAGGTCCGAAGCGAAGCCTCGAGAGACTTCGATATATGAAAGTGACTAGAGGGGTTCCTTCCGGAAATACCCTTTGTCAGCTTAGAATCCTTATAATCACGTAAGAATCTCGCACGTTCAACAATGGATTCCAGAAGTTCTTTCAGACTGAAGACGGAGGACCGCTCCGAAAAACTCTCAAGGGCAAATTTTTGAATGCCAAAAAAAGGCTCCACCTTCTCTTCATAGTATTTTGCCGATGCATCTTGAACAGCCCGTGCCCCAATGGGCTGATGGTAAGTTGTCACCGAATCACGCAGATTTGTAAGA
>CAINEA010001015.1 GCA_903847525.1 uncultured Acetobacteraceae bacterium
CATTGCGGGCGGTGACGACGTGCCGCAGCAGGTAGCCGCGGCGCTCCAGTGAAAACCGGCGCAAATCATTACCGGAAAATCCGACCAGCAAGCTGATTGCCGCGAAAAGGAAAAGTTGCAGGCCCTCGGGTGCCAGAGCACCGGCGAGAACGTTGGCGGCGATCACCAGCACCGCGGGAATCCACACGCGGTGGGCGAGCAGCCAGACTGGCCCAATCAGCAAGGCTCCCCAGGAAAACCCTTCTCGCACCAGCACCGGAGCTACGGGCCGGTTTTCCGGCAGCAAATGCACGGTCCAGTATTTCACGTCGGCACACTTAAGGCTGAACGGCTCACAGGGAACCCTTGGTAGATGGAATTGCATCACCGGCGCGCGGATCAGGCTCGACGGCTATACGCAGCGCGCGTGCGGCGGATTTGTAGCAGGCCTCGGCGACGTGATGCGCGTTGTGGCCCGCACGGCGATTGATGTGCAGTGTCAGGGCCGCGTTGGACGCGAAGGCGCGGAAGAATTCCTCGAACAGCTCGGTGTCCATTTCACCGATCGTCGGGCGCTGGAATTCGACGTTCCAGACCAGCAAGCCACGTCCAGAGATGTCCACCGCTGCTTCCGCCAACGCCTCGTCCATCGGCACCAGGGCCTGGCCGAAGCGGCGGATGCCGCGCTTTTCGCCCAAGGCCTGAGCGAAGGCACGGCCAAGCACGATACCGACGTCCTCGGTCGTGTGGTGGAAATCAATGTGCAGGTCGCCCGTGGCGCGGATAGTGACATCGAACATGCCATGCCGCGCGAACGCGTTCAGCATATGGTCGAGAAAGCCGATACCAGTGTTGACGTCGGCCTTGCCCGTGCCGTCCAGGCACAGGGTCAGGGCGATATCCGTCTCGGATGTAGTGCGGGAAAGCTGTACGATGCGGGACATGGCTTCGCTCTACTCCGACGGCGACGGCGGGTCCAGCATAGCTGCCGGCATATCCGCCAGCATATCCAATGGTTCAGCGCGTTGACCCTTAACCGGTGCGGGGGTAAGGGGGGTTCGTTCAGGCGTCATACTCTCGGGTATTTGATCCGGATTCCCGGACCCCGGCGTATGGCCGTCCGTTTTGTCCAGCCTGTGGGGGCCCAGCCTCCGAATGGAGCCATCGTGAGAGACGTACGCGAAGCACTAATGGTGTCGCGCAATACCAACGGCAAGCTCGTCCGCCGGCCGCTGTCGCCGCATCTTCAGGTCTATAAGCCGCAGATCACCACGGCCATGTCTATCCTGCACCGGATTACCGGCGTGGCGCTGGCGGCTGGTTCGCTTCTGATGGTCTGTTGGCTGGTATCGGCCGCGAATTCGCCTGAGGCCTATTACGGCGTGCGGGATTTCACCGTTTCCTGGCTCGGCCGTCTGCTGATGTTCGGCTGGACCGCGGCGCTGGTCTACCATCTGTGCAATGGCCTTCGGCATCTGGCATGGGATGCCGGGTTCGGGTTCGAGAAGGGCATCTACAAGACCACTGGAATAGTCGTTCTGGCCGCCACGGCGGTGGGCACCATCCTGATCTGGCTGGTCGTGTTGTTGGGGGGAGCCGGCTGATGGCCGATCCGAAAGACATCCATATCGACATCATGCGATCCGAGCTCGGCCGCGCGCGCGGCATGGGCGCGGCCAAATCCGGTGTCGGCCATTGGTGGGGACAACGCGTCTCCGCCATGGCGCTCGCGCCGCTGACACTGTGGTTCATCTATAGCGTCCTGTCCCTTGGCTCCGCCTCGCATGAAGCGGTTTTGGCCTGGGCCAGTAACCCGCTGACGCTTGTTCTGCTGCTGACCCTGGCAGGCATGACGTTTTACCATATGCAGCTGGGCCTGCAGACGGTGATCGAGGATTACGTTCACGACGAGGGCAAGCGGCTGCTGGCGCTTCTGCTGGTCAAAGGTGCTGCGGTCCTTCTGGCGGTGACGGCGATCGTATCCATATTGAAGATCGGGCTGTAGTCCGACTGTCGACTTAGGGAGCCTATTCGGAGGCGTCTTTGCGTACTGGTTAACCAAGGGCCGTGGATGCAGCGGTTCTTCGCGATAGAAACCGGGTCGAGCGCCGTTACGGCGCCCCCCTTGACGGACGAGCAATAAATGAACGCGATCACGATGCCTTCAGCGCGGGCCTACAACATTGTTGATCACACCTATGATGTCGTCGTGGTCGGGGCCGGCGGCTCGGGCTTGCGGGCCACGCTGGGGTTGGGGGCGGCCGGCCTCAAGACTGCCTGCATCACCAAGGTATTCCCCACCCGCAGCCATACCGTGGCCGCACAGGGCGGCATCGGCGCCGCGCTAGGCAACATGGGCGAGGACGATTGGCGCTGGCACATGTACGACACCGTGAAGGGATCGGACTGGCTGGGCGATCAGGATGCCATCGAATACATGTGCCGCGAGGCCATTCCGG
>CAINEA010001016.1 GCA_903847525.1 uncultured Acetobacteraceae bacterium
GCTCGCCGCCGATGCGGTGCGCGTCCCCGCGGGGACTGTGGGCGCATCGGGCCTGGCGGTCGGCAGCATTGTATGCCGCTCGACCCTGACGGCGCCGACCAATGGCTGCCTGCCGGCGGACTTCATGGGCACCGGCGTTATGAGCGCGGCCTCGCTGGCTTACATGTCGGACAATAACGACTGGTCGTTCATCAACATCGAGCAGGACACGGCCGACGTGTCCATGCAGGGCAAGCTGCCCTGGGACCTGTTGGGGGCCGGCGCTCCGTCCGTCGCCTTCGGCGCCAACTACCGCAAGGAGGCCGAGGTCTCCACCGCGGCCTATAACCCGACCAACATCCTGCTGGGCGGCGGCAACTTCCAGCCTTCGCGCGGCGAATACAACGTCGAGGAAGGCTTCGCGGAAATCGATCTGCCGATAATCAAGGATGGCATCGTTCAGAGCCTTGCTGGAAATATCGCTGCGCGTTACACCAGCTACTCGCTCAGCGGCGCGGTGCAGACGTGGAAACTGGGCCTAGCCAGCCAGATCAATGACGATGTCCGCGCGCGCGTCACCTGGTCCTACGACATCCGTGCTCCCAACCTGAACGAACTGTTCGGTTCCATTACCGCCTCTGGTGGCCAGACCGATTACAAGACAAACGCTTCTGTTACCTCGGCCTTCTCAAACTCCACCTTCAATTTGAACCTGAAGCCGGAGAAGTCCACCACTATCTCGGGCGGCTTGGTCCTCACCCCGCATTGGGTTCCGGGCCTGACCATGTCCGCCGACTGGTATTCGATCAACGTGAAGGGAATCATCGCCACGCCCAGCGCGCTGGTGACGTTGACCTTCTGCCAGCAAGGGGTTGCCTTCTATTGCAACAATTACATCTATGGCGCCCCCAAGACCACGGCGAATCCCAACGGTCTCTCTGTCCTCAATCTGGTGCCGACGAACAACGGCTTCCTGCAGACCTCGGGCCTCGATTTCCAGGCGGATTATTCGATGGACCTGTTCTCGGGAACCCTGGCCTGGCATCTGCTGGGCAATTATACCGACGAGACGACCGAGGCGGTCTTCGGCGCCACGCCGTACGATGCGGTCGGCAGCATGGGCGGCGACTCGGTGTTCACGGGTGTGCCCAAGATGCACATTACGGAGTCGGCGAGTTACAGCGATGGTCCATGGAACGGCACGGTGCAGGGCCGTTATATCGGCTCGGCCCGCATCAACAATGCCTGGACGGCGGGCAAGCAGATCGACTGGAACACCGTCTCGGCGGTGGCCTATCTCGATCTGCGCGGCACCTACAAGTGGAACGACAATGTCCAGTTCTACACGTCGGTGGACAATACCCTCGACATTCCGCCTCCGCAGGTCGTGGGCGGTGGCCCCGGCACAAATGGCGGTACATCAACAAACGTCAGCGAATACGACACGCTGGGCCGCATGTACCACGCCGGCGTCCGCTTCAGCTTCTAGGCATCGCCAATGGACCCACTTCCCCGACGGGGGTGGGTCCAGACAACGGATTGCTCCGATACTTCAATCTCGCGGAGCATATCTCGGCCTCGGATGTCTCTCGGCTGCCGAGGCGAACTGTTGACCCGGCAGCTCGCGCTGCCGGGTCATTTTTGACAGGCCGGATGCCGGCCCGGTCCTTGTCGCAAAAAAATACCCAGCAGCACGAATGCTGCTGGGTTTGAGTTACGTCTCGGTAGCCGGAGAGCCCTCCGAGAACGGGTATTACAAGACAAGCCCGGAACAATTCCGGGGCAAGGTGGAGGGCCTGTCATGAAGACAGGCCCACGCGATACTCAGAAACTGAACCGGATGCCGGCGTGGTACATGCGGCCCAGCGTGTCGTAGACGGACACGTTGGTCGAAGAACCGGCATTAGTGCTGGGGTTGGTGCCCACGGTGCGGGGCGGCGGCGTGTCCAGGGTGTTGTCGATCGAAGTGTAGAACTGGACATTGTCATTCCACTTGTAGGTGCCGCGCAGGTCCAGATAGGCCACCGCCGAAACGGAGTTGTCATCGATCTGCACGCCCTGCGTCCAGAGGTTGCTTTCCTTGGCCGAGCCGAGATAACGGGTCTGCACCGTGCCGGACCATGGACCATCGGTATAAGTCGCGCCCAACTGGAAGTGCATCTTCGGAACGCCCGTGAACACCGAGTCAGGGCCCATGCTGCCGGCCTGGTCGAACGGCGCGGCGCCGAAGGTCGACTGGGTTTCCTCGTCGGTATAGTTGCCCAGCAGGTGCAGCGCGAGGTTGCCGGTGAACAGGTCCATCGCATAGTCGGCCTGGAAGTCCTGGCCCGACGAGGTCAGGAAGCCGTTGTTCTGCGGTGTCAGAAGGACCTGGAAGAGGCCGTTGGGATTGGTCGCGCTGAC
>CAINEA010001017.1 GCA_903847525.1 uncultured Acetobacteraceae bacterium
CGTCGACCTTGCCGTCGGCGTGATCATCGGCGCGGCCTTCACCGGCATCGTCAACAGCCTGGTGAAGGATATCTTCAATCCCATCATCGGCATCCTGGTCGGCGGGATCGATTTCTCCAACGTGTTCGTCGCGCTGAACGGCAAAAGCTACCCGACCATGGACGCGGCGAAGACCGCAGGCGCCGCGACGCTGAACGTGGGCCTGTTCATCAACGCGGTGATCCAGTTCCTGATCGTGGCCTTCGTGATCTTCTGGACCGTCCGGGCGCTGAACAAGATGGTCCGGGCAGCGCCGCCGCCGCCGCCAGCGCCCCCGCCGCCGAGCGAGGAATATCTGCGCGAGATCCGTGACCTGCTGAAGAGCAAGAGCTGATCCGCAAGCCGATTTTAACCATTCGGACTCAGGCTGACCGGATGATAACAAACAAGGCCCGGCCGGATCGGCGCATCCGGCCGGGCGCTCTCCTTGCGGTCTGCGTCCTGCTGCTGGGCCTGGCGGGGTGTGCGAACGATCCCGCGGGCGCGATGCTCCTCGGGCAGTCCTGCGTGTTGGACAAGCAGGCGGTCTTCCCGATCGAGACCCGTTCCAACCTGATGTTCGTCTCCCTGAAGATCGACGATCAGCCGGCCCGCTTCCTGCTGGATACCGGAGCGGACCGCTCCATGGTCACCGAGATCGCGGCCCGCCGGCTTGGCCTGGCGCGCGATCCGCGCCGGCTGACCCGGCTGGAGGGCGTGGGCGGGGCAACCACCAACTGGGAAGCCAAGACCAACAGGTTGTTGTTCGGCAGTGCATTGGTACGAAATATAAATCTCACCGTCGGACGTTTTTCTCAGGATGACATCGGCGGCTTAACGGTGGATGGCCTGCTTGGGGTTGATATTCTTTCTCATTTTGATGTTGAGATAGACCCGGTTCAACAACAAGTGATCCTGTATCGTGCGCGGCCCTGTGCGGATGTGCAGCCGCCTTGGGCGGCTCCGTTCCTGACCATGACGTCGAACGGAGCGATGGTTGGGCGAATTCTGGTGCCAATCACGCTGGACGGGGTAAATGACCTTGCGATCCTAGATACGGGAGCGCAGAGAAGCGCTGTTGGAGTGGATTTGGCGCTCCGCACCGGCATTACGCCGCAGCAGTTGAGCCAGGACCCGATTGGCCGGTCGCAGGGTGCGTCGGCAAACGCCGTAGCGACACGTATCCACCGTTTTCATTCGCTGCAAATAGGCTCAACCCTGATCAGCAACCCAATTCTAACAATCATTCAGTTACCTGCAAGTAACGCGGGAGCTTTGCTTGGGGCGGATTACATGCGCGGGCGGCGGCTGTTCCTGTCCTTTGCCTCCCACCGCTTCTTCCTGGCCGAACCGAAGCTGGTCGCCGAACCTTAACCGGTGAAGCCGGCCTACTCGCCCGACAGGTCGCGGCGCCGGCGGTCCAGCTCGTCGCTGTAGCGGCGCAACGCATAATGCTCGGTCAGCATGCCGATCACATGCCGGCTGTCGGCAGCATCGACCACGGCGAGCGCGTCGCTCTCGGCCAGTTCGAACAGCTCGATGGCCTTCTTCACGCTCATCGGCGTCAGCAGGACCGTGTCCGAATAGTGCAGGATATCGCCGACGCGCTTGGCATCCTCGAATTCGACATGCGCTTCGGCGACCAGGACGATGCCGGCATAGCGGTCGTGATCGTCGACCACGATCATGCGCTGCTCCGAGCCCAGCGGGAAATCCCGTCGGAAGGCGGCGAGCGTGGTGTCGGAACGCACGGTACGCACTTCCCGGCGCATCATGCGCCCGACCGTCAGGCTGCGCATCCAACCGATATCGACGGCGCTGCGGATCACCTCGCCGCGCAGATGGAAGCGCCAGGTGGCGAAGGAGTAGCCGAAGGCGCGCCGCACCGTGAGGGTGGAGACGATGCAGGCTGCCAGCACCGCCACCGTCAGCGGCAGGCTGCCGGTGGTTTCCAGCGCCAGGAAGCCCATGGTCAGCGGCCCGCCGACAATGGCGACGGCCATGGCGCTCATGGCGATCAGCCCGCCCACGACGGGCGGAATGGCGTGCGCGGTGGTGACCACCGCCAGAACGCCGGTGAACAGCTTGCCCAGCATCGCGCCGAGCAACAGTGAGGCGAAGAACAGCCCGCCACGGAAGCCCGAGCCGATGGAGATCGCCGAGGCCAGGGATTTCAGCACGATCAGCAGGGCGATGTGGCTCAGCGTGTAGGGCGCGTCGATGCCGACCGCGAGGGCCGCATGGCCCGACGACATAATCTGCGGCGTGATCAGCGCCATGCCGCCGACGGCAAGGCCACCGATCGCCGGGCGCAGCCAGACCGGCACGCCGGACCGGCGGAACAGCTGCTCGGTCAGGGTGACGGCGCGCATGATGGCGATGCCGACCAGGGCGCAGAGGACGCCGAGGGTCAGAATGGCGATGTAGTCCACGGCTTCGATGCGGCTCGGGACCTGCAGTGTCAGGCCGCCATAGTCGCCGGGCAGATGCAGGGCCTGCACGACGGCCGCGCCGATGATCGCGGCAACGGCGACAGGGGCGAGGGTGGCGAGGGTATAGGTGCCGATGACCAGTTCGAAGGCATAGAAGGCGCCGGTCAGCGGCGCGTTGAAGGCGCCGGCGATGGCGCCGGCCGCGCCACAGCCGACCAAAAGGCGCAGATCGTTGCGCCGGACCCGGAACATCTTGCCGAACCTGGATGCCAGCGCCGAGCCGATCTGGGTGTAGCCGGCCTCCAGTCCGACCGAGGCGCCGACACCGTTGGACAGGACAGTCTGCGCCACGACGATCAGGCTGTCGTTCAGCGACATCCGCCCGCCATGCAGGGCATTGGCCTCGATCGGATCGACCACCTGGCGCGACCAGAGCCGTACGACCGCGAGGCCAAGCAGGCCCACGGCAAGGCCGCCGAGCGTCGGCACGGCCACGGCTCGGATGGGGTCGATCTCCACCATCCCCGAAAGCCGCTGCCCCGGGTTCAGCCGGAACAGGAACTGATGCATCAGCTGGGCGACGTAGGTCATCAGTGAAACCATGAGCCCGGAACCGCAGCCGACGAAGGCGGCGAGCACAACCAGCCACAGCTCGTCGGAACGGACCAGGGCACGCAGCGTCTGCGGGGCATGCAGCACCATCTCGCCGAGGGCCCGGCGCGGGCGGGCATTTTGGCGGGTTCTGGTTTCGGTGGAAGCATCCGGCAGCGGAATGGCGGACGCGGCTTCGCTATCTCGCTGGGGGTTACCCGGCCCCGAGATGGCTGTTGCGCCGGAGGGTGGCGGCATGCGCGACGTCCAGACCTTGCCGGCGGTCAGCCCCGGTTCCGTCCCGCTTGGACGAACCCGGCGGATCCGGGCCGGCCGCCGACAATGGCCCGAGGATCCTGACACCATTGTTGGAACCAGAGTGCGGTTCGATCAACGGTCCATTTGCTAAATAGAAGCTAAATTCGTAACTGCCCAGGTGGCTCGGCCCAGCTACGCCAATCGTAATCGGCCAATCAGCCTGAACGGATTGCTCATCAAGGTTTCAAGCAAGCTCCATCCTTGCTTCCTCGCGGTGGAG
>CAINEA010001018.1 GCA_903847525.1 uncultured Acetobacteraceae bacterium
GAGGCCAGCATGACGGTGGCGATACCGATGCCGAACCGGATCAGGCCGATTCGCCGGAAACGCCCGCTACAGTTGGATTTCGCCTTTAATTCAGTGCGAATAACGAACGTATTCATCTGCATGGCGGCAACAGCTTTCCGTGGCGGAAGAGAAGGACGAACCGATCGAGCGTCGTTGAGCCATATCCGCGAGATGTTGAAAAACCGCTAACCTCATCACGTTTGCAATCAAACGCCGTTATGCATCCTTTAATGGGAACATGTTGACTATTTCGGGATGATTGCCGGTCTCCAAACTCGATCTGATCTGTCGCGCACCCTAACGAGCCCCCGGCGCTCTACCGGGGGGCCTGCACGATGGTTCAGGTTCAGGCTGACGATTAGACTAAAGATCGCCTGCGCCTTTCTGGCGATCACCCTCATCACGCTCGGCCTGGGCCTTTTCGCTTCGCATAGTATCGGGATCGCCGAGACCCTTGTAGTACGAACTTTCGACCATGCACTGATGTCGATCAACTATGCCCGCGCCAGCGCCACGGATTTCGTCGACATGCAATCGGTCGTCGCCAAGCGCCGAAGTCTGGACCCGGCGGATGCCGCCGCCCTGGACGACCGACTGAACGAAGTTGCGCAACTTCTGACCGATGATTTGGGGGTAACTGCCGATCGGTCCCTGTCTGCAAAGGCGGTACAGGCCGCGCGCGACCTTATCGGGCCGGTCGCGGCCTGGAAAAAGATCGCACATGCACTGATCATGTCCCATGACGAGGTCGGTGGCAGCGACCCGGCCGCATGGCGGGAGCTCGATCATAGCGCGCGCGATGTCACCGAACAGATCGACCTTCTGATCAACTATACCGCCGAGGATGGTTTCCGGTATCGCCAGCAGGCCATTGGAACGGTTCGTTCCCAATGGCTGCTGAACATCCTTGGTCTCGTTGTCACGCTCGGGCTCTCCGTGACGGTCAGCATTCTGCTACAGCGTCAGATCATGCGCCCCGTCGCCGCCGCATCCGCGGCGGCCGTGCGAATCGCTTCGGGAGAGCTAGACACGGAAATTCCGGTTGCCGGCGATGACGAGCTCGGGTCCCTGCTCGCTGCGATGGAGCGGATGCGCAGCGACATTCGAGCCATGATGGAGCGCGAGGTGATGCAGCGCCGCTCGGCGGAGGCCAGGCTGGTGGATGCGATTGAGAGCTCCCATGAGGGGCTTATCCTCGTGAATCGTCAGGGGAAAATCGTCACCGTCAATTCACAGATGGCCAGGTTCATGGATCATGTCAGCCATCTGCTTAAACCGATGACCAGCTTCGACACGTTTCTTGAAGCCGTGACCGCCGGACGCATCTTTCATGGGGAGCGGGCACGCGCCGCCGAGGTGTTGGGACGTCCCAGGGACGGCGACCCGCGGCCAACCGCCGAAGAGCGCCTGGCGGACGGGCGCTGGCTGCGCATCAGCCGCAGCACCACCAGCGATGGCGGTTTCGTTGCCATTTGCAGCGACATCACCGCGCTGAAGAAGCGTGAGGACGAATTGCAGAGGATCAATCTTTGCTTCGAGGCGGCACTCGGCAACATGTCCCAGGGTTTGGCCCTGTTCGATGCCGCGGGCGAGTTGCAGGTGGCGAACACCCGATTGATCGAGATATTGCGGCTAACCGCGGATCAGGTTCGCCCCGGCATCACCTACCGGCAATTGATGAAGCTGAGCGTGGCCGCGGGCAATCATCCCGGGCAGATCCCCTATATTCTCTGCGCCAAACGCGAGGCCACGATCGCGCAGCAGGAGCCGGCAACCCAGTTCCTCGATCTGAGTGAAGGACGGGTGATCGCTGTATCGCATAGGCCGATCCGCGATGGCGGCTGGGTGGAGACGTATGAAGACGTTACCGAGCGGCGCAAGTCGGAGGCGCAGATCGTGTTCATGGCGCGCCACGACGCGCTGACTGGCCTGCCCAACCGGATCCTGTTCAGTGAGCGGGTGGAACAGGCCATCGCCGATGCCGGCCGCGGCCGAGGCTTCGCCGTTTTCTGCCTGGACCTGGATCGCTTCAAGGTGGTCAACGACACGCTTGGCCATCCGATTGGCGATCAGCTCCTTCGCGCCGTTGCGGATCGCGTGAAAACCTGTATTCGCAAGGCCGACACCGTCGGTCGCCTGGGCGGCGACGAATTTGCGATCGTGCAGACGGGCCTGGTGTGTCCGGACGATGCGCGCGAACTGGCGCAACGCCTGCTGCATGTTCTCTCACAGCCGTTCGACGTGGAAGGGCATCAAATTGTGGTTGGAACGAGCGTCGGAATCGCCATGGGCGATACCGAAGCGGACGGCGTCGATCGTTTGTTGAAGAACGCCGACACGGCGCTCTATTGCGCCAAGTCAGATGGCAGAGGCACCTTCCGGTTTTTTGAGGCGGCGATGGAGGCATCCCTGCTGGCTCGGCGTGAAATGGAGGTGGACCTGCGGCGGGCCATGGAACTGGATGAGTTTCTGCTGCATTTTCAGCCCCTCATCAGCTTGCAAACCGGGCGGACAAGTACCTTGGAGGCGCTCTTGCGATGGCGCCACCCGACACGAGGCATGGTATCTCCAGCCGAGTTCATCCCGCTGGCCGAGGAGATCCGGTTGATCGTGGACCTCGGCGAGTGGGTGCTGAAAGAAGCCTGCAAGGCGGCGACGTCTTGGCCGGACGACATCCTTATCGCGGTGAATGTCTCGGCCGTGCAGTTCCAGAACAACCGGATCGTTGGCTCAGTGCAGGAGGCTCTTGCCTCGTCCGGTTTGCCGAGCCATCGCCTGGAACTGGAAATTACCGAGACCGTTCTGTTGGCCGAAAGCGAGGCGACGATCGCCACGCTGCACAGCCTGCGCGCATTAGGGGTCCGGATCGCGATGGACGATTTCGGGACCGGGTATTCCTCGCTCAGCTATCTCCGCTCCTTCCCGTTCGACAAGATCAAGATCGACAAGGAATTCGTCCGCGACATTTCCCCGGATCGCGATTCCGGTGCGATCGTTCGCGCCATCATCGGGCTTGGCAGCACGCTCGGGATGACTATTGTTGCGGAAGGCGTGGAAACACAGGAGCAACTGGCGTGCCTGCGAACCGAGGGATGCCACGAGGTGCAGGGTTATCTGTTCAGCCGCCCCAGGCCGGCGGAAGACGTGTTCGCGCTGATTGCACAGGATTGGGGGCAGGACGAGACGCTTATGCCAGCTTCGGCGAGTGGGCTGAGTTTGGTGCCGGCCGAGTAGCTGTCAAACAGCGTTGAAAACTTTCCAGTTAACTGGAAAGTTTTGCACGCTGTTTGGCAGCGTAGTGCCGTGGCAGCGGCTGGAAGCGCTGATCGAGCCGCCTTTCCCTAGCGGCGGCAACGGGCGGAAGCCATATCCCTTGAACACAATGGTGCGGATCCATTTACTCCAGCACTGGCATGGGTATTCTGACCCCGGAATGGAGGAAGCGCTGCACGACATCCCGGTGCTGCGCCGCTTTGCGGGCCTGGACGCAGGCACGAACCGCATGCCGGACGAGACGACGATCCTGAACTTTCGTCATTTGCTGGAAGAGCACCAACTCGGCGAACGCCTGTTCCAGGAGGTTGTCTCGCAGTTGACAGATCGCGGCCCGATCCTGCGCGAGGGCACCATCGTGGACGCCACGCTGGTCGCCGCGCCGCCGTCGACGAAGAACGAGGCCCGCAAACGCGAGCCCGATATGACATCGAGCAAGAAGGGCAACCAATGGCATTTCGGGATGAAAGCACATATTGGCGTCGATACGGCACATGGCCTGGTGCACACGGCGATCGTGACGACCGGCAAAGTGTCCGACTACAGCATGGCGGAGGATTTGCAGCACGGGGATGAGGCGACGGCGCACGGCGACCGCGGCTATGCCGAAAAAACGCGCGAACCCGACCGCCCACGCTCGGAAGAGGATATCGGCCCACGTTGGTTCGTGCCGTTCAAACGCCAGAAAGGCTGCGACACGACGCCTGAGCAGAAGCGCCTGAGCCGCCTGCTGGCGGCGTTGCGGTCCGCCGTCGAATATCCGTTCCGGGTCCTCAAGCGCCAGTCCGGTTATACGCAGGTGCGGTATCGGGGTTTGTTCAAGAACGAGCACCATGTGTTCAGCCAGTTCGCCCTGGTGAACCTGTATTTGGCGCGGCACACGAACGCCCCTGAAAGTTGAACGCCAGGGGCGCAAACTGTCGGGGGCACAGGAAATGAGCCCCGGATGCCCCTGAAAAGCGGTAAATCGAAGGTGGTTTCAGACGCGGCGCGCCCCCCAAGCCATGTGTGGCCAAACCGCTGGATTTGCGCCGACACGCGCAAGTGTTAGCGGCGGTGAAAACCCGCGCATAAACGGCGCGTCTTCGTTCCACATATAGCCTGTATTGATGGGACGGC
>CAINEA010001019.1 GCA_903847525.1 uncultured Acetobacteraceae bacterium
CCCGGATCTGGGACAGCTACGAGGACATCCAGGCGGCCTGCGCCGAGGCGTGGAACTGGCTGGTCGATGATCCCGACCGCATTCGCTCGATCGGCACGCGCGACTGGGCGACGGTCAATGTCTAGGGCACTCTGGTATTACTGGTGGATGCGGCCGGATCCGTGCGCCGCATCGCCGATGCGTTTCGCCTGGAAGGTTGAACCGGCGCCGGGCGCATTCGGGGCAGGGCGCCGCCACGGGGTTAAACGAATCCTTCAGCCCATCGCTACTAGAGTGCTGGCTGGCGCCCATGGACCGGAACGGCTCGTGCGGCGAAGGACGAAAGCCAGAGCATGACAACCGCCACACAAGAGCTGCCCCAGGCCCGTTTAGCGGGCCATCCAGGATGCCGATCCCCGGCACAGCCCATCGAGTCGATGCGACTGGAACGGGATCGCCATGTGGCCTTTGCCTTTGCCGCGGCGGACTTGCTTATCGAAGCCGGAATCGACGGCCGGATCATCGCCGCTTCCGGCGCAGCACAAGCGGTCTTGGGGCTTGGGGTGGATACTCTGCCCGGCCAGTCGGTCCTTGATATTGTGGCAATACCCGACCGGCGCCTGGGCCATCGGCATCTGGGACAAATACGAAGGCTTGGGCGGATCGACCCGTCCGTGATGCGGTTGGCGCGCCCGGAGGGCGCGAGCGTCCGGGTGCTGTTTGGCGGCTGCAGGCTGCCGAGTACGATGGACCGGGTGTTTCTGAGCGTCACTGTGCTTCCGGCCACGCTGACTGCGACGGAGCCGCCGCGCGACGTGGCGACTGGCCTGCTCACGCGGGAAGCCCTGCAGGATGTGGCCAGCCGGACTGCAGCCGACGGCTTCGGGGGCAGGCAACTCCAGTTAATGCAGCTGGACGGCTTGTCCGGAGCCGCCAGGCAGTTGCCGCCGGATCGCGCTGCAACCTTGATGGAGGAAATTGGTGCCGCATTGCGCATCCTTTCCGTTGGTGGCGACAGCGCGGGCCGCTTGACTGAGGACGCCTTCGGCATCGTGACCAAGGCGGGCGACGATCAGGGCCATGACGCCGCGCTGGTCGCCGACATCAGCGAAGCCCTCCGTGCTGCGGGCGTTTCCGATGGCCGGATCGGCCCGCGCATGGCGCGGATCGACCTGTCGCAAAGCGGCCTGAGCGATGGCGACGCCGGGCTGGCATTGACCTACGCGATGAGCAGTTTCGTTGCCTCGCAGGGCAATGGGTTCACCATCCATTCGCTGCAGGACGGATTGTCGGCGGCGGTCAAGGCGACGGTGAACCGATTTGCCGAAACCCGACGCATCATCGCGGCAGGGGAGTTTGACCTTGTCTATCAGCCGGTGGTCGGTCTTTCCGGTCGTGCAGTGCATCACCACGAGGCGCTGTCCCGCTTCCCCGGCAATGCCAACACGTTCGAGACGATCGTTTTCAGCGAGGATATGGGGTTGGTGGCGGAGCTCGATCTGGCCGTGTGCCGGCGTGCCATCGAAGCGCTCGATGAAAATCCAGGGGTGACCCTTGCGGTCAACTTGTCCGGCCGCTCCGTGCAGAACGACGCGTTTCGCACGTCTCTTGCGGCCCTGGTCAAGCCGCTTGGCGAGTTACGGCGGCGGCTTTTGTTCGAGCTGACCGAATCGGCTGCCGTCGACAATCTGGAGGATGCCGCGACTTTCCTGCGCTGGCTCCGTGGGCTCGGGCATGCGGTATGTCTCGATGATTTCGGAGCGGGAGCCGCGGCATATAGCTACCTGCGCCGGTTCGATGTGGATTTCGTCAAGATCGACGGGCCTTTCCTCCAGGCTGCGGCCAATGGGACACGAGAGCGAGCGTTGATCCGCTCGATATGCGTTCTGTGCAGGGAGATCGGCAGCCAGGTTATCGGAGAGATGATCGAGGACGAGGCCGGGGCAGCCCTCGCGACGACATTGGGTATCGGCTACGGTCAGGGTTGGCTGTTCGGCAAGCCGGTCGAACGACTGTCCAAACCGGCTTCCACGAGATCAGCCACCGTCCGGCGCCGGACCGGCGAGGTTGAAACCTGGCAGTAGGGCAAGGCGCCATGGCGACCGGTACTGGTGTTGCCGACCCGGCTGCTTCGCAAGATACGCAATTGCCGGACCCTTGCCTGGTTATCGATCAGTAGGCCCGCAACAGCGCGACAAGCCGGCCCTGTACCTTCACCCGGTCCGCCGGGAAAATACGGATTTCGTGGCGTGCGTTGGCGGGCTCCAGCGCGATGGAGTTGCCCCGGCGGCGCAGCCGTTTCAGCGTCACTTCGTTGTCGTCCACCAGGGCAACAACGATCTGGCCGTTCTCCGCTACGTCATCTCGGCGAATGATCACGGTGTCCCCGTCCAAAATACCGGCTTCGATCATTGAATCTCCGGCAACCTCCAACGCGTAGTGCTCGCCGTTGCCCAACATGGTCACCGGCACGTCGATATGGGCGTCACTGTCACGCATCGCCTCGATCGGCAGGCCGGCAGCGATGCGTCCGTACAACGGCAATTGCACCGCGCCGGCATCGTTGGCCGCGCGCACCCCTGGCAGGGCACGGGTGAAATCGCCGCGGATGATCTTTGGCGAGAAATGGGCGTCGGCCGTATCCACCGCGTCGTCGGCCTCGAAGGCCGTATCGTCGGCCAGTTCCGAACCCGGCGGCAGGCGCACCACCTCCAACGCTCGGGCGCGGTGGTGATGGCGGCGGAGGAAGCCGCGTTCCTCCAGGGCCGAGATCAGGCGGTGGATGCCGGATTTGGACTTGAGCTGCAACCCGTCTTTCATTTCCTCGAAGCTGGGGGAAAAGCCGGTCTCTTTCAGGTGACGGTCGATAAAGACCAGCAATTCGTGCTGCTTGCGGGTGAGCATGGGACGCCCTCATTCCCTCGGATGACCCGGTTCTGGTGGGGGGAACCACAGGAACAAACCGGCAACTGTTGGGATGTTCTAGTTAGGTTCTCTCCGCGCCGTCAAGCGGTATCGTCTCAGCGATGTAAGCCGAGTCGCAAAAATCGCTATCAGATACCGAGCGAATCCAGGCGAATCACGGATACTTCAGCATCTTCCGGTAGTGCCGGGGCATTGGGTGCGCGCAGAACAAGTGCATCCGCCAGGGCCAATCGGCGCAGCATGGACGAATCCTGAATTGGAAACGGCGTAGCGACGAGCCGCCCGACCGAATCGCGCGCCAGCGTTGCCCGGAGATGGTCGGCGCGGCGGTCATTGGCGGGCAGGGCGACGCCGAGCAGGGCCATGACGGTCGGGGGTGGATCGCCGGGCAGGCCGCAAAGCTTCGCAAGCGCCGGGAGCAGGAACAGGATCGCGCAGACAATCGCCGAAACCGGATTGCCGGGCAGGCCGAGCATCGGCACAGCGCCCATTTTGCCGAAGATCAGCGGCTTTCCAGGACGCATGGCGATCTGCCAGAAATCGACCGTCAGGCCGCGGCGGGTCAGCGACTCGATGACCAGATCGTGGTCGCCGACGCTGGCGCCGCCGGTGGTGACCAGCAGGTCTACGCCGGCCATCTGGTCAGCGACGGCAGCGATGGCATCCCGGTCGTCGGCGGCGACCGGAAGCACGATCGGTTCGCCACCGCCGGCACGTACCAGGGCGGCAAGAGCATGGGAATTCGAACTGACGATACCGCCTGGGGGGATCGGCTCGCCGGGCATGGCAATCTCGTCGCCGGTGGCCAGGATCGCCACGCGCGGCCGCCGATGCACGGTAATCCAGGGTTGATTGGCAGCGGCGGCCAGGCCGATGTCGCGCGCGGTGAGGCGGCGCCTGGCTTGGCTCACGGCATCGCCGGCAGCGAAATCCTGCCCGGCGCGGCG
>CAINEA010001020.1 GCA_903847525.1 uncultured Acetobacteraceae bacterium
AGGCCGCCGAGCACCACGATCGCCAGCACGATCGCGCTTTCGATGAAGGTAAAGCTCTCAGGGCTGACGAAGGCCTGCCGTGTGGCGAAGAAGGCCCCGGCGAAGCCCCCGAACATCGCCCCCATGGCGAAGGCGGTCAGCTTGGTCGTGGTGACGTTGATGCCCAGTGAGCGGCAGGCGACTTCGTCTTCCCGCAGCGCCTCCCAGGCCCGGCCGAGCGGCAGCCGGCGCAGCCGCAGTGTGACCCAGTTGGTGAGCAAGGCGAGGCCGAAGATCACGTAGTACAGGAACGCCACGCGCTGGGTGGGGCTCGGCTCCAGCCCGAAGAAGCCGGCAAAGCTGTCGGGACTGCCGCTCATGTTGAACTCAAGGCCGAACAGCGTGGGACGGGGAATGCCGGCGATGCCGTTCGGGCCGCCGGTCAGGCTGACCCAGTTGGTGATGACCACGCGGATAATCTCGCCGAAAGCCAGCGTCACGATGGCCAGATAGTCGCCGCGCAGCCGAAGCACTGGAAAGCCCAGCATCGCGCCCCAGATGGCCGCCATCAGCCCGGCCAGCGGCAGGCACGTCCAGAAGCCGAGGCCGTAGGTGGTGGACAGGATGGCGTAGGAATAGGCACCGACCGCATAGAACGCCACATAGCCAAGATCCAGCAGGCCAGCCAGGCCGACGACGATGTTCAGTCCCCAGCCCAGCATCACGTAGGTCATCACCAGCACGCCGAGATCGAGGTAGTAGCGCGCGCCGAACAGCGGCAGCGCCGCGGCGAAAACCAGCAGCACGGGTGCGAGGAACTTCCCGGCCAGCTTCATCCGGGCCAGATGCGCCTCGGTGGCGGCGACCGGTGCGGCGCGCGGCCTGCCCTTCCAGGCCAGCAAGGCCAGACGCCCGAAGAACACCAGCGCCACCGCGATCGCCACTGCCAGAGGGCGGTAGCGTAGGCCCATGACGCCGTTGTCGGTCTCCGTGACCATCCCGATCATCGGGCCGAACAGCCCCAGGGCCACCAGGGCCGAAAGACCCGCGTCGCGGAGCGCGCCCTTCATGGGATAATCCCGTCGCGGAGCGCGCCCTTCATACCTTCTCGACGTCCGCCCGGCCCAGAATGCCCGTCGGCAGGAAGATCAGCGCCACGATCAGGATCGCGAACGCCGCCACATCCTTGTATTCGACCGAGAAATAGGCCGACCAGAACGTCTCGATCAGGCCGATCAGCAGGCCGCCGAGCACCGCGCCCGGCAGACTGCCGATCCCGCCCAGCACCGCCGCAGTGAACGCCTTCACGCCGGCGATGAACCCGATGAAGAAGTCGATGACGCCGTAATAGAGCAGGAACATCAACCCGGCGACGGCGGCCAGCGCGGCGCCGATCACGAAGGTGAGGCTGATGGTGCGGTCGGTGTCGATTCCGAGTAGCCCGGCCATTTTCAGATCCTGCTCACACGCCCGCATGGACCGTCCGAGCGGGGTTTTCGTCACCAGCCAGGTGAAGATGGCCAGCACGGTCAGCGTGGTGATGACGATGGCGATCTGCATCCAGGACAGCTGAACGGCAAAGCCGTCCTGCTCCATCAGCTTCACCCCGCCGGGCAGCAGCGCCGGCATCGGCTTCACCCGCGCGCCCTGGCTGACCTGGACGAAATTCTGCAACACGATCGACATGCCGATGGCGCTGATCAGCGGCGCAAGGCGAAAAGACCCGCGCAGCGGCCGATAGGCCACCCGCTCCACCGTCCAGCCATACAGCGCCGCGATCCCGGCCGCGAACACCAAAGTCAGCGCCAGGGCGATCGGCACCGAGGTGATGCCGAGGCCGGACAATCCCGTGAGCGCGATCAGCGAGAGGAACGCCCCGACCATAAAGATGTCGCCATGGGCGAAATTGATCATGCCGATGATGCCGTAGACCATGGTGTAGCCCACCGCGATCAGGCCGTAGATCATGCCGAGGGTAACGCCGTTGATCAGCTGCTGTAGCGCATAGGCCACAGAGGGTCCTCCGTTGCGGGCCCGGGGCGGGCGTTGAAGGCCAGGAAGCCACATGCCCCGCGTCGTACGCAAGCCATGATCCCGCTGCCGCGCGGGGAATGATGGACCGCCCCCTTCCAAAGCACCGTCAGCCTTGCTATAGCCCCCGGCTCACGACGGGGCTTCGCTCCCGGCGCGGGATGGGTGCATAGCTCAGTTGGTAGAGCAGCTGACTCTTAATCAGCGGGTCGTAGGTTCGAATCCTACTGCACCCACCAAATCCCCTCGACATTTCAACCTAGCCATCCCGACGGCGCCTTGACCAAGGCTCCGATTGCGGAATTTTCTGTCAACCAGAAATTGTCTTTCGTTGAAATATTCTACCCAGAGTAGAATTTTGCTTTGGAATCTTTCGGGGAATGGATCACTGAAAGTTGACACCCCCCTAATGCAATGAATTACTTTACAATTTCGGTTCGAAACGGGAAGATCACATAACGGGAGTGAATAGATCGTCTTAAGAATGCCCTTTTTTAATGTCGGAGGGATGCAATGCGAAATCAAAACCCCAGGCATTGTAACGGAATGCGCGCCCGGCAGACCACGAGCCCCATACCTGCAGGACCCCTGACGCCATCCGTTCGCTCACGTGTGTTCAGCCTGCGCGTGGCCTTGCTGGGCGGGGGATCGCTTTTGGCGACCGCAGGCGTGTTGATGCCACCCAAGATCGCCTTGGCGCAGGACCTGGAATGCGTGGCAACCCCGCAGGTCATCAGCGGATCGAGCGGCGCGCTGGTATCCAACGGGAGCAGCATCACCATCACCGGCACCGGCGTCGTAACCGCCCCCACCGGCCCTGCGATCGGCATCACGACCTGTGATGCCACTACGATCAGCAATGCGGGTTCGGTGATCGGCGTTACGGGCGCCAGCCGCCAGGGCGTCTCGGTGGGGCTGGGCCGGATCGTCACTCTGCTGTCCAATACGGGTACTATTTCCGGCGGCGCATATGGCGTCATCAATGCGGGATCGATCGGCGCGCTGACCAATAACGGCAAGATCGAAGGCGGCAGCACCGGCATCTTCAATCAAGGCACGATCGACGTGCTGACCAACACCGGTTCGATCAGCGCCTCGGGAAGCCTTACCGGCATCTACAATACCGGTTCGATCGGCGTGCTGACCAATAGCGGCGCCATCAGCAGCGGGTCCTCGGGCGCGGGCATCTTCAACGAGAACAATGCATCGATCGGGGTTCTCACCAACAACGGCACGATCAGCGGCGCATTCACCGGCAGCGCCTCCGGTAGCACGGCCCTCGGCGTCGGCATTTACAACCGTGGCACGATCGGGACGCTGACCAACGCCGGCACGATCAGCGGCACGTTCAATGGCGTGACCGGATCCGGCGACACCAACACAGGCGGCATCGGCATCTTGAACACGGGCTCGATCGGCCCGCTCACCAACAGCGGAACGATCAGCGGCAGCTTCAACGGCACGATCACCGCGGGTTCTTCCAACCTCGCCGGTATCGGCCTGCTCAACCGGGGTTCCATCGGAACCCTGACGAACAGCGGCACGATCAGCGGCATCGCCACCGGCACCATCTCCGGCGGGTCCTCCAACCAGGCCGGCATCGGCATCTACAACACGAACTCCATCGGCACCCTCAGCAACAGCGGAACGATCAGCGGCACGTTCAGTGGCTTGGTTTCGACCGAAGGGAACGCCCTCACCGGTGTCGGCATATATAATCGTGGCTCCATCGGTACACTGACCAACAGCGGCACGATCACCGGGACCAGCTTCGCCATCTACAGCCCCGCTTTCGGCATCGGTGACAGTCCACCGATCGGGCTTATCACCAACACCGGCGTCATCTCCGGGAATATCGAGATCGACAACCAGGATGTCACCATCGTTGGCGGCAGCGGCAGTGTGTTCGGCACGCTGACCAACGGCACCCTGACCGTGCGCGATGGCAACCTACTCTTCGCCGGCGGCAACCAGTTGTTGCGGCAAGATATCGTTGTCGGCACAAGAAGTCCGCCGCCCGAATTCCGGGCGCTGGGCTTCGACGGCACGCTGGGCGCCGGCACGGTCACCAACCAGGGCAACCTGATGCTGGCCACGCCGCAGACCATCACCGGCAGTTACGTCCAGGGTGTGGCGGGTTCGCTCATTCTCGGCTTCAGCCCAGGCAGCCAGGGTCTACTGAGTGTTACCGGGACGGCCAGCATGGTCGAATCTACCGTCGCCGTGCAGACCGATGGCGGCTTCGCGTTCACGGTGGGCCAGACCTATACCCTGGTCGATGCCGGCATACCGGATGGCAGCAGCTATTCGGGCGATCAGCTGCTGATCAGTGGCTACACCGGAACACTCCTGTCCATACTCACCGACGCCGGGCATTACGACCTCGTGCTGCGGATCGATGCGATCGGCGGCGCAGCGGTCAATATCACCCTGCCGCTTTCGCCCCACGCCGCCAGCGGCCTGTTCAACGGCACGTTGAACCCGGTCTTTGAGGGCGGTACGCTGAAAATGGACCTCGGCGGCACGTATCCGCAACGGTTCACGCTGGACGGTTCGCCAACGAACACGATCGACCAGAACGGCAACAACTCCGTCTTTACAGGACTGTTTGTGGACGCGGTCGCCGGTGTGCCCGGCAGCATCACCATCGCCAACAGCGACACCGGCGGTTCGGTCACCTTCACCGGCAGCAACACCTATACCGGAAGCACAACGATCAACGCGGGCGCCACGCTCGCACTCAGCGGCGCCGGCAGCTTCGCGCAATCCTCCGGCCTGACCGATAACGGCACCTTCGACATCTCCGCCACCAACAGCGGCGTTTCGATCAGCAGCCTCAAGACTCCCCTCAGTCTCAGAGAGCCGCGAAAGTATTGTGGAAGACCGGTGGCTCGGCGAGCATTGCGGCGAAGCGCTCGACGAGCGGGGCCAGTTGCTGATCGGGCATGTTCGGCA
>CAINEA010001021.1 GCA_903847525.1 uncultured Acetobacteraceae bacterium
ATCTAGGATGTCCTGTTGCTCGACGTGACGCCGCTCACACTCGGCATCGAGACACTGGGCGGGATCATGACGCCGCTGATCGAGCGCAACACCACGATCCCGACCAAGAAGTCGCAGGTGTTCTCCACCGCCGACGACAACCAGAACGCGGTGACCATCAAGGTATTCCAGGGCGAACGCGAGATGGCTGCCGACAACAAGACGCTCGGCCAGTTCAACCTGGAGGGTATCCCGCCCGCACCGCGCGGCGTGCCGCAGATCGAGGTGACGTTCGACATCGACGCCAACGGCATCGTGGCCGTGCAGGCGAAGGACAAGGCGACCGGCAAGGAGCAGCAGATCCGCATCCAGTCGAGCGGTGGTCTGTCGGAAGCCGACATCGAGAAGATGGTGAAGGAAGCCGAAGCCAACGCCGAAGCCGACAAGAAGCGCCGCGAACAGGTGGAGGCGCGCAACCACACCGAAGGGCTGGTGCACCAGGTGGAGAAGAATCTGGCCGAACACGGCGACAAGGTGGGTACCCAGGAGAAGGGCGAGGCCGAGGCGGCGATCGCGGCGGCCAAGTCTGCCCTGGAAGGCCAGGATGCCGAGGCGATCAAGCAGGCCGGCGAGCGTCTGTCGCAGGCGGCGATGAAGATCGGCGAGGCGATGTACAAGGCGCAGGCAGAAGCCGGCGCGGCGCCGGGTGGCCCCGATGCCCCGGGAGGTCATGCTCCGGGTGGCAAGCCTGAAGACAAGGTGGTCGACGCCGAGTTTGAGGAAGTTGACGATAAGAAGAAGAAATCGGCGTGATCTGGTCAGGTACTCCCTGAATACGATCATCTAACCAAGGTCGCGCCCGTGCTTCATTCGAAGGCGGGCGCGATGCTGTTCAGGCCTGCGAATGTGGGCCAGGCCCAGGATAAGGGTTCAGCGCCAGGATAATGGGCTGATCCAGAAGGATGGATATGGCAAAGGCGGATTATTACACGACCCTGGGTGTGGCGCGCGACGCTAGCGCGGACGATCTGAAGAAGGCGTATCGCAAGCTGGCGATGCAGCATCATCCCGATCGTAATCCGAACAACAAGGTGGCGGAGGCCAAGTTCAAGGAATTGAGCGAGGCCTATGACATCCTGAAGGACGACCAGAAGCGGGCGGCGTATGATCGCTACGGCCATGCTGCCTTCGAGCAGAATGGCGGAGGCGGTGCCGGTGGGTTCAATTTCACCGATGGCGGCGGTCTGGGCGATATCTTCGACCAGATGTTCGGCGATTTCACCGGGCGGCGAGGCGGTGGCGGTCGGGCGCGGAGCGGCTCGGACCTTCGCGCCCAGGTGGAGATCGACCTGAGTGAGGCGTTCGCTGGGACAAAGACCAATCTGCGCGTGCCGACCCGGTTGGCCTGCGAGACCTGCGACGGCACCGGTTCGGCAGACAAGTCGCGCGCCAATTTGACCTGCGGCACCTGCAACGGCCAGGGCAAGGTGCGGGCGCAGCAGGGCTTCTTCATGATCGAGCGGACCTGCCCGACCTGCGGCGGCGCCGGGCGGGTGATCAGCAATCCCTGCCGGATCTGCCAGGGCCAGGGAACGGTGCAGCGCGAGCGCACCTTGCAGGTCTCCATCCCCGCCGGGGTGGAGGATGGCACCCGCATCCGTCTGGCCGGCGAGGGAGAAGCGGGTCCCGCGGGAACGCCGAACGGCGATCTGTATGTGCATGTGGGCGTGCGTGCGCATGAATTGTTCCAGCGCGAGGGCGCGAATCTGCTGATCCGCCTGCCGCTGCGCATGACCCAGGCCGCGCTTGGCGGCGAGGTTGAGGTGCCAGTGATCGACGGCACTCGGGCAAAGATGAAGATCCCGCCGGGCACCCAGACCGGCGACCAGTTCCGTCTGCGCGGCAAGGGTTTTTCGGTGCTCCGCAGCGCGGCGCGCGGCGACCTGTATGTTCAGGTCGCGGTGGAAACGCCGCTGCACCTGACGCGCAAGCAACGCGAGTTGCTGGAGGCGTTCGAGGCGGAAAGCCAGGGGCACAAGACAGGCCACCCGGAAAGTGAGGGATTCTTTACCAAGGTGAAGGAATTCTTCGAGGGGCGTGGGGCGAACGGCGGGGCCTGAGGTGTAGGCCTTTGATCGGATTTCATCGCAAAGGCGTTGACGACGTTGGCCCATCTGACTAGTGACCCGTGCCGTCTCAACCCCAACCGTGGGTTCGCAACCCCGGTGGGGAATGATCCAGCTCTGGTTCTTAGAGGACAAGCCTAAATGCGAGGACCCACACAGAGCCAGATAGTCACGGCGATCGGTCCGGGTGCCGCTGTTACGGATATCGATGCGCGGCTTCCTGCCTGGGCACTGGTCGAAGTCATGTTGGCCTTCATGACGACGGCGATCTTCTACGTCGGGTTGTATGGCGAACTTCCATTCCACGACGCCGCTCGTTTCACTGCAGAGATCGATAGTGGCCGATTTGTCTGGGACATCGGCCATATCTTCCTTCAGCCGTCGACCTTGATTTGGCATCGCTGGCTGGGCTTTGGTGAAACGGCAACTGAGAGCCAAAAGCATATCAACACCTTTGCTACATCGCTTGGCGTAGCGGCCTTTTACGCAACCCTATTGCGTCTCAATGTTCCTCGCTGGCAGCGAGTTTGCGGCGTGGCCCTACTGATTGGTAGCGCGAGCCTGATCATTTTGGCTCCGTCTGCGCATATGAAATTGCTCACCTATCCGTTCATCAACGGGGCGATTTATTACTCGGTGCTTTGGGAAAAAAGACAACGCGCGGGGCGAACTGGCCAGGATCAGGATTTGCTGGTGACCGGTGTCCTGCTAGCTATCGCGGCCTCTTTCCTGGCCAGTTGTCTAGCGGCAGCGTCCTTTGTGGCGCTGGCCGCGGTGCTGATCCGGGTCCGTGCCGGCGGGTCCTGGCGGGACGGCATTGCAACTGGCTTCAAGTTCGCGCTGGTGTGCGGCGTGTTGTTCGTTGCCTTGGCCTGCTTTGGCTTTATCACGTTCACGGATCTGCCGCTTAGCCTGCACGGCTTATCCGCTTCGGTATCCGACAAGGCTGCCCTGAGCCCCAAGCCGATGTCCCTGGGAGTGCGGTTGGGGCGTACAGTGTTTGGCACCGCGAACAACTTGATCACAGCACCGGCCATAGGTTCGATCGGCCGGACCTGGATGGGTGGTGAAATTATCGATCTACGGCCCTACTACACTACCCTGGCCAGTCAGATCTTGCCATGGGCCTTTGCGCTGTCGCTTATCGGGTGCGTATATCTGGCCACCTTGCGCACGGCGTTTCGTGGTACCGCGTCACTGATGCTAATAGCATTCCTAGCTGGCGCACAGGCCTGGACGGTTTATTTTAACCTAAACGACCCCGAGCACTGGATGCTGCTCAGCGTGCCGACAATTTTGCTTCTACTGACGGTGTTTTCCTCCGCCATTACAAGCTGGCTGGCACCGTTAGCTGCGATAATGGTGCTCGCTTCTAATCTTTTGGTTATTGCCATCCCAACCACGCGTTATCCGCTTTTGCGATATCAGGCTGAGTTGACCAGGCAGTTTGCCAAGGGGGACTTGCTTGTCGGCTTCGCCGCCTATCCCGGTGGACCGTATCTCGGGTTTTTCGACCTGGGTCCGCTTCAGCGACTAAATCTTGATCAATTGCTGCAAGATAGCCCCTCGGTTGCCGAGTTCTACGCCGAGGCGGATAGGCGATTCGACGAAACGCTGGCACGTGGAGGCCGGGTGGTGGTCTTTGGCCTGTTCGATCCGGAAAATTGGGATGCACCGTGGCCGGAAATGGCCCGATTGGGGGTGCCCAAGGCCGCTTTCCTCGCGCATTTTGGTAGCCGTTTCGCGGTTCGCCCGCTTGGTACTATCGCGGAACTCAAGGCATGGGAATTATCCGCCAAAGCTAAGGTGCCATAGACCTGTCGTTCGTTTCAGTCCTTGATCAACGGGTTATGAGATGAATTCGCGGGCAGTTGTGCCCCAAGTTTCAACGTGAAGGAGAGCCGATTGCCGATTCAACGTGCTCCGGTCAACCACGCCGGTCCGGAACGAACCCTGGCCTCCGTTCGCCTGTCAGTAGTCACCCCCTGCTACAACGAGGAGGACTCGCTGCAGGAATTGCATCGACGTGTCGCTGCCGCGTGCGAAGCAGTGGTCGGAACAGATTATGAGTTCGTTCTGGTCAACGATGGCTCGCGCGACAAAACTTGGCTGGCAATGCTACTGCTGGCTGAACATGACCCTCGAGTGGTCGCAGTGAATTTGGCGCGCAACCATGGTCACCAACTAGCCCTGACCGCTGGTTTAAGCGTGTGCAGGGGGGAGCGGGTTCTGATACTGGATGCCGATCTGCAGGACCCGCCCGAACTTCTTGGACCGATGATGGCGCGTATGGATACAGGCGTCGATGTCGTCTATGGCCAGCGGGTGAAGCGGGCGGGGGAGACGGCGTTTAAGCGCATTACCGCGGCTATGTTCTACCGGTTGTTTCGTCGCCTTGTGGACATCGAAATCCCGCTCGATACCGGCGACTTCCGCTTGATCAGCAGGCGGGCGCTGAACATATTGAACGCCATGCCGGAACAGCACCGCTTCATCCGGGGTATGGTGAGCTGGATCGGCTTTCGCCAAGAGGCGCTACCCTATGATCGTGCGGCGCGCTTTGCAGGGGAGACGAAGTACCCATTCTCGAAGATGCTGCGCTTCGCCGTCGATGCGATCACCAGTTTTTCTGTCAAGCCGCTTCGGGTAGCATCCTGGCTCGGTGTCGGGGCAGGCTTTGGCGGCTTGGCCGCCATCGTCTATGTGCTTGCGGCCTGGTTGTCGGGCTATGCGGTATCGGGCTGGACTTCGCTGATGGTCATCACTCTCATCCTCGGCAGCAGCCAGCTTCTGGTTGCTGGGGTGATGGGCGAATACCTTGGACGCCTCTATCTCGAATCCAAAGGCCGGCCGCTGTTCATCATCGAAAGTGTGATACAGGCGCCACAATTCGGTATCGCGACCGATGGAGGTCCGGAAGAACGATCTCCCGTCGGCGATCGGAGTGCCTGCGTTGGATAAAGGCCTTGTTCGGCCGATCCGGTTTGCCTTGGTAGGCGTTGCCAACACTGCGCTGGATGTCGGCATCTTCACCCTGTTGGTGCAGTGCCTTGCCACACCGACGGCATTGGCCAATGTTATCGGTTTCGGTCTCGGGACTATTAACAGCTACATCCTCGTTACAGCCCAGGTAGCCAGCGACACCTCACGCCAGCCGGAGTTCCGCGATCAGCGTCTTCGGGTCGGCGCACAGGGTGGCCAGCAAGTCCCAGCCTTGTTTTCGCGCTGTTGAGATCAAGGTTCGGATAATCGCGAAGTCCTCCGCTCCCACGACCGACCGGAACCC
>CAINEA010001022.1 GCA_903847525.1 uncultured Acetobacteraceae bacterium
CGCCAGATGGCGTTGGTCGGCTTTCTCCAGGCGCAGAACTGCTCGAACCTGGTAAGCTCCTGGCGGCATCCCGCCGCCCGGCCGGACTTCCTTTCGGCCGAATACTACCAGGAGATCGCGCAGATCCTGGAGGCCGGCAAGTTCCATCTGGCGTTCTTCGATGATCGCCTGGCGATGCCCGATCGCTATGGCAACGACCATGCGCACACGGTGGAGAACGGCATCCGCTGCGTGAAGATGGATCCCGTCGCCTGCCTGATGGCGATGGCGATGGGCACCAAGCAGATCGGCCTGGGTGCCACCTATTCCACCACCTATTACGAGCCATTTCACGTGGCGCGGGTGTTCGCCACGGTGGACAATCTGATCGGCGGCCGCGTCGCGTGGAATGTGGTGACCTCGCTGAATGACGGCGAGGCCTGGAACATGGGCCGCGAGCAGATGATCGCCCACGACCTGCGCTACGACCGGGCCGATGAGTTCATGGAAGTGGTGCTGGGGCACTGGGACTCCTGGGACGACGACGCCATCGTGCTGGACAAGCAACGCATGGTATTCGCCGAACCCAACAAGGTTCGCCGGCTGGACCACAAGGGCAAGTTCTTCAACTCCCGCGGCCCGTTCACGGTGCCTCGCACGCCGCAGGGCCGCCCCGTCATCATCCAGGCCGGGCAGTCCGGCCGGGGCAAGAAATTCTCGGCGCAGTGGGGCGAACTGGTGTTCGTCTCCTATGCGAATTTCAACGTCGCCAAGCGCGACTACGCCGAGTTGAAAGCCATGATCGCCGCGGAGGGGAGGGACCCCGACAGCGTGCGTATCTCCACCACCTGCTACACCGTCGTCGGAGAAACCCGAGCCGAGGCGCAGGAAAAATTCGAGCTGATCGAAAGCCTGCACCGCGATGTGGACAGTCTTTCCCTGCTGTCCGAGGCGTTGAACTTCGACTTTGCGAGCAAGGGCCTGGACGATCCGTTCACCACGGAGGAACTGGCAAACATTTCCGGCCTGCAGGCGATCCGCGATCGCGTGGTCAGCCTGTCCGGCAATCCGAACCCTACGGTTCGCGAATTTCTGCACCATAGCCAGCGCGGACGGATGCAGAACCCGATGATTGGGACGGCTTCCGATGTTGCCGACCAGATGGAGGAATGGTTTACCACCCGTGCCTGCGACGGGTTCGTGATTGTGGGCACCAATATCCCCGAGGGCTACCGGGATTTCGTGAAGCTCGTGGTGCCCGAATTGCAGCGGCGCAAGCTGTTCCGCGAGGACTATACCGGCAAGACCCTGCGCGAGAATCTCGGCATGCCCAAGGCAGCAAACGGCGATTGGCGGCGGTAGCGGTGCTTCCTGTATAGGGGCATTGAAACTCCCTGGGATGGGCATGATGGATCTGGAGCAGATAGCGGCGCGGGCGGGGCAGGTGCTGCGGGATGCCACCATCCCCGAGCTGCCGAACCACTATTCCGGCAAGGTGCGCGACAATTACGACCTGCCGGACGGTCGGCGCATCCTGATTGCAACCGACCGCATTTCCGCCTTCGACCGCATCCTGGCCGCGATCCCCTTCAAGGGCCAGGTGCTGACCCAGACCACCCGCTTCTGGTTCGAGCATACCGCCGATATCTGCCCCAACCACGTGCTGGAATATCCCGACCCGAACGTGGTGGTGGCCCGCCGCCTGGACATCCTACCGGTGGAGATCGTGGTGCGAGGGTATCTGGCCGGCACCACCGGCACCTCCATCCTCACGATGTACAAGGCTGGCCAGCGCGACATGTACGGTATGCGCCTGCTGGACGGGATGCGCGATAACCAGCTTCTGCCCACACCAGTGATCACCCCCACCAGCAAGGCCTTCGACGGTGGCCATGACGAGCCCTTGACGCCGGAGGTGATCCTGTCGCAGGGCCTGCTGACGCAAGCGCAATGGAACACCCTGTCCGACTATGCCCTGGCGCTGTTCACTCGCGGCCAGGCGATGGCGGCAACCCGCGGCCTGATCCTGGCCGACACCAAATATGAGTTCGGCACCGACGCGGCCGGCCGGATCATCCTGGCCGACGAGATCCACACGCCCGACAGCAGCCGCTACTGGTTCGCCGCCAGCTACGCCGACCGCTTCGCCCGAGGTGAGCGGCCCGAAAGCTTTGACAAGGATTTTGTCCGTAGCTGGGTGGCCGCGCGCTGCGACCCCTACAAGGACGCAATACCGGAAATCCCTGCCGACATCGTGCTGCAGACGGCGGAGGTCTATATACGCGCGTTCGAGACGATCACCGGCCGGACGTTCGAGTTGCCGCCGACGGGGGAAATCCCGCTGGAGCGCATACGGCGGAATTTGGCTCCGTTCTTCCACGTCGGTTGATGCCGGCCGGGTCGCGCCTACCCGGCCTGGTGCCGTGTACGCAACAGAAGCATGGCGCCTGACCAGAGGGCGGAGACAAACGCGGCGAGAACCAGGGCCGCGGTGGCTCCCCAGGGCCGGACAGCAAGATGCAGGGCCAGCAGGACGATCCCGAAGCCCAGCATCGCCCGAAGCGCGTTGGTCGCCAGCAGCGAGGCCGCCGGACCACCGATTCGTGGCCGCACCATGACGATCAGGCTGATGAGGCTGATCGGAAATACCGAGGCAATCCCGGTGACGTTGGGCCCGAGCATCGAGCTGATCGTGACAACGACCGAGACAAACGCCGCGACCGCCAGGGCGCGGACCGGAAGGTCGTACCATCGCCGCGGTGCGGGAGCCGCGGGTTTGATGCCTGCGCGCTCTTTCGTGTCCAGCAGCATGAAACCGGCGCCGTAAATGATCAGGTTCATCAATAATGCCGTGGATGGGGTCCAGATGATTTGTTGCGTGATGAAACCGCCCGCCAGCCATACCATCACCGCGATGCCCAGGCTGCGCCCTGGAGACAAGCGTCCAGCCAGGAGCCCGTAGGCGATCAGGAACAATCCTGTCGCCGCGTTGGCGGCGAAGCTGTTGAGCGCGCTAACGGCGACGAAATCCTCGCCGTGCTGCATGGACAGGAAAACGTAGGCGGGGCCCGCCGATACCGGAAGGCTGGCGATCAGGGCGCCCCAGAATGGGCCAAGGGCTTCGGCGACGGCGGAAGCGGATACGACAATCAGGGCTGTGGCCAAGGCTTTGACAAGAGCCGGTAACCATATCGTGGCTGGCATGGGATACGCGTTTCCACCTGCCGTGTGGATCATCCTGACCGCCCTTCGACAGGACTCGTTGGTCGGATGTGCGCTTGAGGCGTGTGCCTAGCCGGAAATGTGATGCGTGGATGGTCACGAACTGTCAAGCGTGGCCCGTATGCCTGTCGGTGGCGCCATTCGGGGCGATCCTATAGGCTTGAAGCATCACACCGTTCGCGTGTGCCCGCCGATCCTAAGGAGGTTTGAAGATGAGCGATTCTGCCGAGTACGCGCCACCAGCGGTCTGGACCTGGAACAAGTCCAGCGGCGGCAGGTTCGCCAACATTAACCGCCCGATTGCCGGACCGACGCACGACAAGGAGCTTCCGATCGGGCGCCATCCTCTCCAGCTCTATTCCCTGGGAACCCCCAATGGCGTGAAGGTGACGGTGATGCTGGAGGAACTGTTGGCCCTGGGGCACAGCGGTGCGGAGTACGATGCCTGGCTGATCCGGATCGGTGACGGCGATCAGTTCGGCAGCGGGTTCGTGGCGATCAATCCGAACTCCAAGATACCGGCCCTGTTGGATCGAAGCGGTCCGACGCCGATCCGTGTCTTCGAGTCCGGCGCGATCCTGGTGCATCTCGAGGAGAACTTCGGAGCCTTCCTGCCAACCGAGGCGGGGGCGCGGGCCGAATGCCTGTCGTGGTTGTTCTGGCAAATGGGAAGCGCGCCGTACCTCGGTGGCGGGTTCGGCCACTTCTACGCCTACGCGCCGACAAAGATGGAATATCCGATTGATCGGTTCGCCATGGAGGTGAAGCGTCAGCTGGATGTGCTCGACCGCCGCCTTGCTGAGAGCGAATATCTGGCCGGCGGGGACTATACGATCGCCGATATGGCTGTCTGGCCCTGGTATGGCGGGTTGGTGAAGGGCTGGCTCTACGGAGCGGCCGAGTTCCTGCAGGTGCAGGAGTACAAGAATGTGCAGCGCTGGGCGAACACGATCGGCGAACGGCCAGCCGCCAAGCGTGGGCGCATGGTCAACCGTGTCCAGGGCGACCCGGCAAGCCAGCTGCATGAGCGCCACGAGGCGAGCGATTTCGACACGAAGACGCAGGACAAACTAGCGGCCGAGGCCTGAGCGGCTTCTGCGAGATAAGTCTGGGCCGGCCCTTCCCAGGGTGACAAAAGTGGGTGAGCCGGCAGGGCGGTAGTGAAGGGATATCCTGCGAGCAGCAACGGCGGGAGCCTCCTGGCGCGTTGATGAATTGAAACGCGTCCCCCGGGCCGTAGGTGGGTTTAGGCGGGCGGGTCGATCGGATCGATGCGGCGGATCAGGCCAGGCCGATAGCTGTAGTTCTGCTGAGGAACTTTGGGCACAGTGCATCCGGCGTAGTTGCCTTGCCCGTCATGGAACATTTGCTGATGGGCGGCCAGGTCGGTCCATTCGAGGCCGATCTGGTGATAGTGAAACTGCAACGCCCGACGGCGCAGGGGTGACGCGTTGGCTGCAGTGTAATGATGCAGCAGCGAATGGAAAATCAGCACGTCGCCGGCTTGCATCTCGATCGCCACCCGACGGTCCGGCTCTGTGTGCGACGCCAGGATGTTGCAAAGATTGAGGTCGTCCTCGTGCTCGTGCGGCACTGGGCCGTGAAGATGCGATCCCGGGATAACTTCCATGCAGCCGTTGCTGCGCAATGCCGGATCGAGCGCAACCCAGGTGCCGACGATCA
The DNA here is from genome assembly GCA_903847525.1 of uncultured Acetobacteraceae bacterium. Taxonomy (GTDB): domain Bacteria; phylum Pseudomonadota; class Alphaproteobacteria; order Acetobacterales; family Acetobacteraceae; genus PALSA-911. The sequence goes on from CAINEA010001022.1 coordinate 4,885, forward strand.
GTCCAGGGTCAGAAACCCGAAAATAGGCTGCATCCTGGTGCCACGGCTTTTCCGAGCCGATATGCGGCGGCTTGATCAGCGCCATCTCCTGAAACAGCACCCGGCCCTGGCCGACCAACTGGTCCATCAGCAGGTGCAACCGGCGGTTCATTGCGGCTAAGCGCAGCACTGGAGCGTCGTCCAAATAGTCCATGAACTTGCGGATGTGCAGTTCGCGTTGCGCCGGCAGAAGGTCCGCTTCGCGGTATCCCGTCTCATACGATCGTATGGTTTGCCGTGCCGGGGTCTGTCCGGTGGCGAGGTCCGCGAGCGCTTGCTTACAGGCTGCCACGGTGCGCGGGCCGAGAATGCCGCGAGCCACGACGTAGCCATCGCGGCGGTACTGGGTGATTTCGGCGTCGGTGAAAATCGTGTCCTGTGCCGGCGTTGCGCTGTAGTTCATGGCGTTTTGGCTCCCCGTGACCGACGTTTGCTGGGGCAACCATGTCGGTACCGCTGGAGGACGGCAATAAGTGAGGCTTTGCCCAGGTGGCAGCTTGGCAGCTTGGCAGCTTGTCAGCTTGGCAGGCTGCCGAGATATGGGTGAGAGATACCGCCCGGTGTCCGAGATCGCGCCGAAGCAGGCTGCGCGGCGGCGCCTGTGGCGCCAATTGCGAGGGCATCGGTGTTCTGCAGGGTGCTGCTTCCTGTTCCAGCAAGTGCTGGTACGGCGTATTCGATGCAGGCTAATTCGACAATCGCAGATCTATAATACAGATTTCCGATTGCTTGTTCGCCTCGGAGGCTTCGTTTCCAGTAGCCGTTGGCCCGGCAGTCGGCTAGTTCACTGCGACATGAGGGAGTTTGTCATTTGATCACCTTAGCCATCGTTCAGGGTCGTGTCAGCCGTAGGGACTTGCCGGTCGGCATTGCAAACGGCCATATCGTTGCAGATCGGCTGATTGGATGCACCGCTGATGCCGTAGAAGGCCCCTCTGGGAGACCACGGCTTGGATACCCGTATGCGAGAAATGCGCTTAATGGCTGAGGGTGCTGTGCCGACCGGTAGTGTGCCGCTTCGCTTCGAAACGCTCGACTCGCTGCGAGGCCTTGCGGCGTTCACCGTGGTGATTGCGCATTGCTGCATGATGCTCCCGAAATTCAGCGATTACGGACTGCATTATGTCATGCCGCCGATCGACTGGAGCGATCCGCTGGCCTTCCTGCTCATCCGCACGCCGCTTCGGGTAGTATGGC
>CAINEA010001023.1 GCA_903847525.1 uncultured Acetobacteraceae bacterium
AGCCTCGAACCCCGCTTCGCTGAGACCCTTTTGGAATTGCACCTTGTTTCGAGCCATCGTCCCTGCCTCGCTAAATCGAATGTTCACGATATGTGCCACGAAAGAGAAGCTGAGAAAAGTGCGTAAACAGGAAAGAAATTGCGCATTTCAACTTCCTCGCACGAAAAAATGGACATGGTGTTTGTGGTCGTCATACCCATTTTCATTTTTTTATCGATATAATGCAATGCCCAACCGTGTAGCAGCCTATGGCCATTCCGTTGCGCCAGGGAATGAGTTTGGCTTGCATTGGCGGATTGCGCTTCGCTTATCCGCCCTACGGCTTGTCCGACCTGGGACGGATCAGGCTTCGAACAGCGGGACGTCGCAGCGGCGCATCACGGCGTCCTTGCTGATCAGCGCCAGCCCCCCGAGACGGGGCTAATGGGGGCCGGGGCCGACATAGATGTCCTGCGGACCGGCAAACACGTTCTGTCCCCCCGGCATCGTGCAACAGGTCTTCCAGCCACCGCCGGCGATGTTGTCGACGCGGACGATTCGGTTGTTTGCCGTATCCGCGACAAAGATCCCGCCGGCGGCATCCAGCGCGATCGCGGACGGGTTTTTGAACGTGTCGGCCGGGTTGGATGGGTTGGCCTTCAGCTCGGTCCAGCCGCCGCCAGTCATATTGTCGAAGCGGACGATCCGGTTATTTCCGGTGTCGGCGACGTAGATATGTCCCGCTGCGTCGATCGCGAGGCCCTGCGGGTCGCTGGCAATAAAACCGCCGCCTGCGGGGCTGCTGAACAGCGAGTTGCCATCGGGTCGGGAGCAGCAGAGATCGGCCAGATAGTGCCATGGTCCCCATCGGTGACCCTGGTTGTCCGTGCAGGCGTCGACCTGTTGGGTCGCCGGAAGTGGGTCGATCCGCACCGCCCATTGCGCGGCAGCGATAAACGTTTGGCCGCGATGGATGGCGATCCCCATCCCGGTCGTACCTGCCCCGACGCCAGGTTTTTCGGAACAGTAGTTATTGGCCCCAGCGATATTGAGGCCCGCCCATACATCGCGCCCGAAATCCAGTTTGTGCCAATTGGCGCCACTGATGTCTGCGATCGTGACGATGCGGCCGTTCATGACATCTGTGATGCTGAGTCCGGAGTTGCCGTCGACGACCCCGTTGCCGGCGGCGACCCGCGAAGGCTTTTGGAATCGTCCGGCGCCGGAGCCCGCGGAGCCAAAAAAGGCCCAGTTGCCGCCGCCCATGTTGTCCACCCGCACGAGGCGGTTATTGCCTTGATCGACGATGTAGAGCCGGTAGGCGGACAGATCCCTCGGCAGGTGCAGACCGGGCCCCTGCCAGGCGATGAGCCCTGACGGGCGGTTGAAGGCATGGGCGCCGGTTGGTTTCAGAATCTGAAGCCCACCGCCCAGCATGTTGTCGATGCGAACGATCTGGTTGTGGCCGGTGTCGGCGACATAGATGGAGCCGGGCAGCCCCACCGGCACCAGGTCCGGCCGGCGCGTCGGGAGGGTGAGCCCGCTGGGCTGGGCGAGGCCTTCACCGGCGGAGACAACCAGGGTCAGAAGCGCGATCGCGGCAGCCAGAAGGATTGGGGCACGCATCATTTTTCATTCTTCCGGCTTGCTGCTCATGCGGCCGAGGCTCGCCGGCCGGAGAAAGCAGGGGGGATGCAGAGATCGACGACAGAATGAACAGTCCTTGCTACATTTACAACGTTTTTACAGACCGGTGCTGTTCCGGGGCCTGGCACATTCGGCAACGGTTGCGGGAGGGCGGGACGGATCAGGGGGTGAACAGCGGGACGTCGTAGCGGCGCATCACGGTGTCCTCGCTGATCAGCGTCAGGCCCTCGGTGCGGGCCTGGGCGACCAGCATGCGGTCGAACGGGTCGTCATGGTGGCGGATGAGCTCACCGGCGGCGAGGGCGTGGGCGATGGTCATGGGCAAGGCGGTGAAGCCCATGTTCTGTAAAACGACACCGAATTGATCGACGGGGAACTCCAGCCGGCCAAGCGCGCGCTTGACGACCATTTCCCAGGCGCTGGCAGCGCTGACGAACACGTCGTTGCGCGGTTCCATCAGGGCTTCGCGGGCCGCGCCGCTCAACCGTTCCGGCATGGCGCAGGCCCAGATCAGGATTTGGGTATCGAGCAGCAGCCTCACGGCGTCTCCCCGAGGAAGCCGCGTTGCATGGATTCGGGAAGGGGATCGTCGAAATCCTCGCTTACCCGAACCTGGCCGCGCAGCGGGCCGAGCTTGCGTGGCTCCATCCGGGCGCCGAGGGGCACCAGGCGTGCCAGGGGACGGCCGGCTTTGGCGATGACGATCTCCTCTCCTCCGGCGGCACGGTCCACCAGCTGCGAGAGACGGGTTTTCGCTTCGTAGAGGTTGATGACGGGCATGATGTTTCACCTTGACCAAGGTTGGTTAACATTACTCCGCCCTGGGTTGTTGGTCACGGTTGGTCAGATCCCACCCCATCCCCGCGGCGGCGCTTGCAGTTAATACGTTAGGTGTAACAAACTTTCGTAATACTCCTTCTTTGTAAGAGATTAAGTTACGATACCAAGGCGAATTACACCCTTGCTGAGCGCAGAGCAGATTTGACGGTGAGCGGTAACGGCTTGTTGATCAGCATCTTGCCCTCCGTGCGTGCCCTCTGTGCGTGCCCGGGGGTGCCGAAATCCGGGGTCTCGGAATCCGGTCGAACCGGTGGTCATGGTGGCGCAAGCGGGCGCCGGTGACCGGTGCGCTGGATGCGACAGGCAACGGAGTCGTATCCAACAGGGACCATATGAAAAATGTTACATTCGATTCGATTGAATCGAATCGCGATATTTCTATTCCTGTTTACGCACTTTTCTCAGCCAGTTTTCTTGACTGATCGTTGTCCCGCTCAAACATAAATATCGGCCAGCTTGAGCAACCGGTATGGCATGGGCGTGGTGCGGACGCCTGCCCAGAGAAGCCGCGGCATCATAG
>CAINEA010001024.1 GCA_903847525.1 uncultured Acetobacteraceae bacterium
ATGCAGAAGGTTGGCAACGAGGGTGTGATCACCGTCGAAGAAGCCAAGGGCATGCAGACCGAACTCGACGTCGTCGAAGGCATACAGTTCGATCGCGGCTATGTCTCCCCGTATTTCATCACGAATGCGGAGAAGATGGTCGTTGATATGGACCGTCCGTACATCCTGATCCACGAAAAGAAGCTGTCCGGCCTGCAGCCGATGTTGCCGCTGCTGGAAAGCATCGTGCAGTCCGGCCGTCCGCTGGTGATCATCGCCGAGGACGTCGAGGGCGAAGCCCTGGCGACCCTGGTCGTTAACAAGCTGCGCGGCGGCCTGAAGATCGCGGCCGTGAAGGCGCCTGGCTTCGGCGATCGCCGCAAGGCGATGCTGGAAGACATCGCGATCCTGACCGGCGGCACCGTGATCAGCGAAGACCTTGGCATCAAGCTCGAGAACGTGAAGCTCGCGGATCTCGGCAAGGCCAAGAAGATCCTGATCGAGAAGGAGAACACCACGATCGTCGAAGGCGCTGGCAAGAAGGCCGATATTCAGGGCCGTTGCACCCAGATCCGTGCGCAGATCGAGGAAACCACCTCCGACTACGACCGTGAGAAGCTGCAAGAGCGTCTGGCGAAGCTGGCCGGCGGCGTGGCCGTCATCCGCGTCGGTGGCAGCACCGAAGTGGAAGTGAAGGAGCGCAAGGACCGCGTCGACGACGCGCTGCATGCGACCCGCGCGGCCGTGGAAGAAGGCATCGTTCCGGGCGGCGGCGTCGCTCTGGCGCGCGCGTCCCTGATCCTCGGCAAGCTGAAGGCCGACAACGACGACCAGCGCTTCGGTATCGAGATCGTCCGCAAGGCGATCCAGACCCCGCTGCGCCAGATCGCCGAAAACGCCGGTGAAGACGGCGCCGTGATCGCCGGCAAGACGCTGGAAAACGGCGAATACAACTACGGTTACGACGCCCAGTCCGGTGAGTTCAAGGACCTGGTGAAGTCCGGCATTATCGACCCGACCAAGGTCGTTCGTACCGCGCTGCAGGATGCGGCCTCGATCGCCGGTCTGCTCGTTACGACCGAAGCCATGGTCGCCGAGAAGCCGGAGAAGAAGGTAGCTGGCGGCGGCGGTATGCCGGGCGGCGGCGGCATGGGCGGCATGGACGGTATGGATTTCTGATCCTTTTCGTTCGCCGATGCGTTACGAAGGAGGGGCGGGCCGCAGGGTCTGCTCCTTTTTTCTTTCGGGAGGCATATGTGCCAACCATCGCTTACATAGGCGCCATCCAGATCAGAATTTACTACGACGACCACGGCGTGCCTTATTTTCACGCCGTCAGCCCCGACTTCGATTTCAAGATCGCGATCGCGGATTTCAGTATGGTTTCCGGAACCGGCCGTATCAGGGGGCGCGACCTCGCCGCGATCCGGTCATGGGGACAAAAGCATCGCGATGCGCTATTGTCGAATTGGCAGCGCGCCCGCGATGGTATGCCGCTGACCGAAATCGAGGACTGAACATGCTGTACCGGATTAGCGATGCCATCGCGCACTCCGACCATAAGGTCTCCGTCACCTGGTCGGACGGCGTGACCGCGGAGGTGGATCTCTCGCCCGTGCTGGCGACGGGTCCGGTCTTCGTGGCATTGAAGGACTGCGGTTATTTCGTGAAGAACATGCGCGTTGCCGATGACCGTCTGGGACTCGAATGGCCGAATGGCGTCGATTTTTCAGCCGACGGCCTTCGCTTTCGAGCCTTTCCAGCAGAAGCGGCCGAAGAGTTCGGCGGTGCCTCCGGCCGGAAGCAGCCGGCTTCGCGACCGACGCATCACGCGGCTTGATTTGACGACACAATTCGGAGATGCCTCCGAATAAGCCATGATGGCCGGCTTTCGGGACCGTCGCGATCAGGCCGGCGAAGACGGTGCGGTGATCGCCGGCAAAACGCTGGAAAACGATAGCAATAACTTCGACTACGACGCCCGATCCGGTGAGTTCAAGGAACTGGTGACATCTGGCATCATCGACCCGACCATGGTGGTTCACACCGCCCTGCAGGACGCGGCCTCTATCGCCGGCTTGCTGGTGACGACCGAAGCCATGGTCGCCGAGAAGCCGGAGAAGTAAGGGTCCCCGATGCCGGGTGAGGGCGGGTGGGCGGCATTGATTTCTGATCTATATCATTTGCTGTTACGTTGCGAGAGGGGACTGCCGCAAGGTCCGCCTTTTTTCTGGAGGCAATATCCGTCTGGCGGTGACGCAGGGGAGTGGCTTTCGTTCGCGGCTGGGGATGCGCTCTCGGTGGGGGGTCATGGAATGGTAGGGGCTGGCTTTGAAGCTGTCCAACACGCCCTTAAGGCGGTAATGCGAATTGGCGAACCGAGCGGGGGACGCTGGCGCGCCACCAGCAAAGGGAGGCAGTTCATGCGATTCAGGGTTATGTGTCTATCAGGATTAGCGGTCGGGCTTCTTTCGTCATGCTTTCCCGCTCCAACCGAGTTCCCGGTTCATAAAATAACCGCGCTAGAGATGAAGGAGCTTGATAAAGCGAGGGGACTAATTGGGGCTTCGATCAAGTTGGCGACACATGACATGGCGACGCTATGCCCAACTATCGAGTCAGAATTCGACTGCCGTCACTTTTTTACGAAGCGGATAACCGTTGATGCCGCCGCGCTTTCGACATACGGAACAGCATATATACACGCTTATACCAGCGACATTGAGGGACAGCTTTTTCATGCGGATAACGTGACTGGATACATGAGTGCGTCGGCGTTTGAAGTCCTGCAATGGGACTCAAAATATTGCGGAGAGTACTCTCCGAAACTGGGAATGTCCGAGCGTGAGGTCCTTCACAGCTCTTGGTGTGTCCCAAAGGCTACCAATACCATGGAAATCCGCGGTCGCACTACCAAGCAATTGGTCTATCCTGATCTCGGCTACTTATACCTGGACAACGGGGTCCTGACGGGCATTCAGCGCAAGGACCGATAGCCCGCAAGCCACGTTGGCTCGAACGATACGCATCCAACCAGCTCAATCCAAAGGAGAAAATCCAATAATTAAGACTTTCGGAAAGCCCCCTGTGTCAAAGCTCCATCTCCCGATCGCGCAACGCCGCCACGAACCGATGCAACCCTTGCCGCTCCATGGCCTGAATGAACTCCAAAGGCGATGGCGTCGTACGCCGCAAATTCAAACGGGCACGCCGAACCGATGCGACCACCGCGTCGTCGGCGCCGCCGAACAGGTCCATCAACAAGGCATCGGGCGTCTCGGCCCGGAGTCCGACATCGATCAGGGCGGTGTCGGGAAAATGCCGGAGGTTCCAGGTGACGATCCGCGACGCACTCGCGCACATGCCAGCGGCGACAACGTGACGATCACCCGGATCCGGCAGGATCGGAACCCCAACCGGCCATACGCCGTCAACATGAGCGTCGGGAATGACCCGGTTCATCAGGTCGCGGACCTTGAGCAGTCCGGCCGCGGAAACCGATGGAGCGACCGCCGCGACATTGCGTATCCATTCGTCATGAATGGCATCCGTCCAGCGCGCCCTTACCAGCCCGTCGGCCGCGCACTGAACCAACAGGTTGCGCGTATGGAAGGGGTAAAGCACGCACGTGTCATATACGACAACCGGCGCCTTAAAGCCCATGATCGCGGATCAGTGTCTCGGTCTCCTCTGCGAGTTCGTCCAACGCGGCTTGCGTGGTATCGATTTTCCGTTTTAGTGCCAGGACATCCTTAAGGTGGACACGCTGCTCGCCGCCACCGTCATGGGATGGCAGATCGCCTGTGTTCATCCGGTGGCGTACGAGAGGCGCAGGCAAACCGACCGCCGCGCCCACCTCGTCCGCGCTCATCTCCAGGTTCTGGGACAGGATCGCGATCCGTTCTCCTCCCTGGAGCCGCGTCAACAGCGACGTGATAAGAGCGGCGACATGAGGGGGAAGATCGAGCGTCCGGTCAGCCGCGCCAGCGCACCGGTCCATGATTCTGACCACGTCATGGAGCGGCGGCAGAGCACGCATTTGATGCTGCTCATTGTCCGGCAAATCGATGAATTCGATGATTTGACTCACCACACGCGAACTCCTTCGAAGCTTTTATGGCTCATTCTGTGTTCCGGGGTGGTGGGTCCTCTTTCATGCGACGATGGCTCCGACCAGCGCTGCGAGGAGGTTTTTCCCGCGTTTGCGGGCGTTATGGACGAACTGGAAAAAACCC
>CAINEA010001025.1 GCA_903847525.1 uncultured Acetobacteraceae bacterium
AGCGTGCGAAACGTTTCTGCCGGCGGAGCCGTATTCACCCTGACTTTCCACATCGCCGACACAATGACGGCAGCAGCCTGAACGTGGAATTGCCGTCACGCGTAGGTTTCGGCCACCATCTTCCTATGTCGGCAGCTTTGGAACTCGTTCCTATTTTCCTATGCAGAACTGACTGAAGATATCGCCAAGAAGATCCTCCACACCCACGGTCCCGGTGATGCGGCCGATCGCGCCCAGTGCCAAACGCAGATCCTCGGCACGCAGTTCGGGAATCTCTATCTCGGCCGCCGCGTCCAGACGATCGACAGCAATCATCAGCGCAGCGCGATGACGCATGCGGGTCAATGGCGGCGGGCCAGCGCCTTCCGTCAGGGAACGGGCAATAGCAGCGAGTCGAGCCTGTAGCGCATCGACCCCCGCACCGGTCGCCGCACTCACCCCCATCGTGCCTTCGGGCACAACTCCGCCGAGGTCGATTTTGTTACAAATGCGCAGGGCCTGACCCGTGCCAGCCGCAACCCCCGTGCAGATATCGCCGACCAGCAGCACGTAGTCGGCTGTTTCGGCCCGGGCGCGGGCACGGCGAATACCTTCGGCTTCAATGGCGTCCGCCGTGTCGCGCAACCCAGCGGTATCCACCAGCGTTACAGGCACGCCGCCCAGTACAACCCGAACCTCCAAGGCATCCCGGGTGGTTCCCGGAAACGCTGAAACGATTGCCACATCGCGTTCCGCCAATAGGTTCACCAATGAGGATTTGCCGACATTCGGCGGACCGCTGACCGCGAACACCAGCCCATCGCGCAGCCGTTCGCCGCGCCGCCCGTCGTCCAGATGGGCGCGTACTTCCTGGCGCAACGAACCGATATCGGCAAGCACACGCTCCTCTACCTCCTGTGGCAGGTCTTCGTCCGGGAAGTCGATCAGAGCTTCCTGCTGCGCCAGCAGCCAACGCAGCCGTGCAGCCCAATCGGAATATATGGTTCCGAGTGCGCCCTCCAACTGGCGCAAAGCCTGTTTGCGTTGAGCCTCGGTTTCCGCATCGATCAGATCGCCAACCGCTTCGGCTTCCAGCAGGTCCATTCGGCCGTTCAGGAAGGCTCGGCGGGTGAACTCGCCGGGCTCGGCCGGCCGGGCGCCAAGCGCGGTCAACGCTTCCGCCACCCCCGCGGTCACGGCCCGCCCGCCGTGCAGGAACAACTCGCAGGTATCCTCGCCGGTATAGCTGCCGGGGCCCGGCATCCACAGCACCATCGACCGATCCAGCAAAGCGCCATCGGCGCCGCGCAACCGGCGCACCACCGCCCGGCGCGGTGCCGGCAGCTTGCCGGCCAGTCCAATCAACAGATTGGCGCTGCCTGGGCCGCTGATCCGCATGACGGCAATCGCCGCCCGCCCGGCGCCGGAGGCAACGGCGAAGATCGTGTCCTGATCCAACGCAGCCATATGCTGGTTCCGGTCAGCGGATCTCGGGCGGCAGGAATAGCGCTTCCACCCGCTTGCCGTCCCGCAGGTGCGTTTCCAGCACCGCGTCCACCGCTTCACGCGTGTCGATCTTATACCAGACGCCTTCAGGGTAGATCACCACGCAGGGACCTTCCTCGCACCGATCCAGGCAGCCGGCATTGTTGATGCGCACATGGGTAAGGCCCATCTCCTTGGCCCGCACCTTCATATAGTCGCGCAGTTTCTCCGCGCCTCCAGCGGCGCAACAGCCGCGCGGGTGCCCTTCCTGGCGCCGATTGGTGCAGACGAAAACATGCGCCTCGTAGTACATTGGCGGATCGCCCGCCTGTCGCTCACCCACGGCCCTACTCCCTGAAATGCCCCTGTCTATCTACCCTGTCGGCCACGCGCGCCAAAGAGCACTCCGCCCGCCCGTCCCAGCCCTTGACTCCAGGTCCTGAGTAGCGCTGCCATTCGCACATATTTACCCCAGGATTGCGAACAGCTTGCCCCTACTGTCCCTTCATTCGCCCGTTGGCGACCTTTCAATCTCCGAAGACGAGGGCGCGATCGTCGCCCTCGATTGGGGCTGGGGCAGCGAGCAAATCGAGACGGACCTGCTGGTGCGTGCCCGCGAGCAGTTGCACGAGTATTTCGACGGCAAGCGGCGGGAGTTCGACCTCCCGCTAGCCCCATTCGGTACCCCTTACCGCCAGCGCGTCTGGCAGGCGCTGTGCAAAATCCCCTACGGCGCCACCCGCACCTACGGAGAGCTTGCCACCATCGCCGGCGGCTCACCGCGCTCGGTCGGCACCGCCAACGGCTCCAACCCCATCCCGATCATCATTCCCTGCCACCGGGTACTCGCCAGCAACGGCATTGGCGGCTATTCAGGCGGTGACGGGCTCGATACGAAGCGCGCCTTGCTCCAGCTTGAGACCCACTACACCCCTCTCACCCTCACGGCCTAAGCCTGCCACACCCATCAGGCGCCGAACGGAGACCCACGATGACCAAAGCCATCCGCATCCATCAGAACGGCGGCCCGGAAGTGATGCAATGGGAGGACGTGCCCACCCCCGAGCCCGGCACCGGAGAGGCGCTGATCAAGCATGAGGCCGTCGGCCTGAACTATATCGACGTCTATTTCCGCTCTGGCCTCTACAAGGCCCCGCATATGCCACTGACCATCGGTATGGAAGGTGCAGGCACCGTGGTGGCGGTTGGCCCGGGCGTCGTCAACGTAAAGCCAGGCGACCGCGTTGCCTATGCCGGCCCGATCGGCGGCTATTCCACCCAGCGCACCATCGCCGCCGACCGACTGGTCGCGCTGCCGGACGCGATCACCTTCACGACGGGTGCTGCCATGATGCTGCAGGGCATGACCGCACAGTACCTGCTGCGCCGCACGCATCGCGTACAGCCCGGCGAGACGATTCTGGTGCATGCCGCCGCCGGCGGCGTTGGACTGATCATGTGCCAATGGGCCAAGCATCTCGGCGCCGCGGTCATAGGTGTGGTCTCGACGGCGGAAAAGGCCGAGCTGGCCAAGGCCAATGGGGCCGCGCATGTGGTCATCGGCCATGAGAACCTGCCCGCCGAGGTCAAGCGCATCACCGGCGGGGCGATGGTGCCGGTGTCGTATGACAGCGTCGGCAAGGACACCTTCAATGCCAGCATCGACAGCCTGGCACCGCTTGGCCTGATGGCCAGCTACGGCAGCGCGTCCGGCCCGGTTCCGCCAGTGGATATCGCCATGCTCGGCGCCAAGGGCAGCCTGTTTCTGACCCGCCCGAGCCTGGCGACCTATACCGCCAAGCGCTCCGACCTAGAAACAACCGCGGCCGAGCTAATGGACGTGGTTTCTAAGGGTATCGTGAAGATCCAGGTCAACCAGACCTTCCCGCTGGCTGAGGCCGCCAAGGCGCACATCGCCCTGGAAAGCCGCAAAACGACGGGCAGCACGGTGCTCATTCCTTAAGCCTCAAGCGTCCCAAATCTCGCGGGCAGGAGAAACCGTCCTGCCCGCGAATGGTCTCCGTGGCGATCCGCCCGGCGAAACTCAATCAAGGGATGGCCACTTTTGCCAGAGAAACTTCTCTTGTTCGATCAACGGGACCTGCCTTGTGCAACAATGGGAACCCTAAAGAGCCTCCGCAACAAAAGACGAATCGTATCCCTCTGACGCTCAGTCACCTGCCCAACAAGCCAGATGGAGACGAGCACCAAGGACAGCAGTGCCGGTGGTGAAAGTTCAAACCAGGAGCCAAGCTCCAAAAGCGGAAAATGCACCAAATAGAGTGTGAAACTGTAGGTAGCCAGGTACCGGATTGGCGCCGCTAAAATTCGAGGGAATCTGATCTCGGACGTCCTGGCCGCGAAAAGATGCGCGGCAATCAGCGCGCCGGAAATCCAATCTCCAACGGC
>CAINEA010001026.1 GCA_903847525.1 uncultured Acetobacteraceae bacterium
ATGCGGCGCAGAATCGTATCGACCACCGCTTCATGAGAATGCCCGCGCGTCTTCTTGTCGCGATGCAATTTTTGGATCCATTCCAGATTGATCGTCGGCACCACGCCGATCAGCAGATCCACATGCTGCGCGACATTCACCGTGTCGGTACGCACACCGCCATGCAGGCCTTCGTAAAACAGCAGATCGGTGCCGAGCGGCAGGTCCTCCCACGGCGTGAACGTGCCGGGCTTCTGGCCGTACGGCCTGGCTTCCTCCTCGTCATGCAGATATTTCCGCGACCTTCCGGTGCCGATTTCGGCGTAGGTCTGAAACAGCGAGGCAAGGTCCTCGAACAGGTTCGCCTCGGGACCGAAATGGCTGAAATGCTGGTTCCCCTCGGCCTGCATCTCGGCCATCTTGGCGCGCATTTCGGCCCGGTCGTATTTATGGAAGGCATCGCCCTCCACCAACGCGGCCGTCACGCCTTCCCGGCGGAAGATCTGCTGGAACGTCCACATCACCGTGGTGGTGCCGGCGCCGGAGGAGCCGGTGATGGCGACAATCGGGTGCTTAGTGGACATGACGGCTACTTCCGTTCGGATCAGGCGGTTCGGAAAAGCGAACGGGTGTTGAAAAGCGGCGTTTCGAACTTCAATTCCTCGCCACTGTCATAGGTCGCGTGATAGCGAGCCAGCCGATCCACCTCGAACCGCGAACCCAGGATCACCGGAACGTCCTGACCGATCGACGAGGGGATAACGTCCAGAATGCGTCCGCGCCCCGTGGACGCACCGCCGCCGGCCTGTTCCATCAGCATCGCCATCGGTTGGCCGCGTGCAGCAGCCGCAGATGCCCGGCCTTGGAAGAATCGCGGGTGTCGCGCGGCAGGATGAAAAGTCCGCCGCGGATCAGGATGCGATGCATTTCGGCAATCGGGCAGGCGATCCAGCGCATGGAATAATCCACCCCACGCGGGCCGCTGCGGCCTTCCACGCATTCCTCCACATAGCGGCGCACCGGCGGTTCCCAGAAGCGCTCGTTCGACGCGTTGATGGCGAATTCGCGCGTCTGTTCCGGCACCCGCATGGACGGATGAGTCAGCGTATAGGCGCCGATCTCCCGGTCCAGCGTGAATCCATGTACGCCCGCGCCCAGCGTGGCGACCATCATCGAGACCGGGCCGTACAGCGCATAGCCAGCGGCCACTTGCCTGGTTCCTGCCTGCAGATAATGCGTCAGCGACGGCTCGGTCACGCCTTCCGGCGCTTCCAGCACCGAAAACACGGTGCCCAAAGTCATGTTTATGTCGCTATTCGCCGCGCCGTCCAAAGGACTGAAAACCAGGAGATACCGGCCGCGCGGATAGGCCGGCGGAATGGCATAGAGCGCCGCCATTTCTCCCGACGACATGCCGCACAACTGACCGCCCCATTCGCAGGTTGCCAACATAATATCGTTGGCGACCGCCTCCAGCGATCTTGCCGGCGCTTCGGCGGGATCGGTCCGCGCCGCTGTCCCCAGCGCGCCGCGCGCGACCGCGACAGCGATGAACTTGCAGGCGGTCTGCACGTCGTTCAGCAACGCCGCCAGCGCGGCTCCTTCGACACCGGCCCGGCGGCGATCCTCGATGATGAACTTGCTGAAGGTTACGCGGCGATGGGGCATGGCGTCCTCAGATTGGGCATCGGGGGCGGGTCATTGGCTGAACACGCGGCTGGCCCGGATGTCCTCGGCGGTAATCGTTTCCAGCGCGGCGCGGTCGACCGGGGCGCCGCGCCCGGCGAACAGCCGGTTCGCCTGCCTCAGCCGTGCGCGATCCAGTGCATTGCGGATCGAGCGTGCGTTGGAGAAATGCGGCTGACGCATGCGCCGTTCGATATAGTCGCTCAGCGCCTGCTCGGCCGGACCGTCGAGCCGGTAGTTCATCTTCTCCAGCATCCGTTCGGCGATGCTCAGCAATTCGGCCGCGCCATAGTCCGGAAAATCCACGTGATGCGCAACGCGCGAGGACATGCCGGGATTGCTCTTGAAGAATGTGTCCATGCGGTCCTTGTAGCCGGCCAGGATCACCACCAGGTCGTCGCGCTTTTCTTCCATGACCTGCAGCAGAATCTCGATGGCCTCCTGTCCATAGTCACGCTCGTTTTCGGGGCGATACAGGTAATAGGCCTCGTCGATGAACAGCACCCCACCCATCGCCTTTTTCAGGATCTCCTTGGTCTTCGGCGCGGTGTGGCCGATATACTGGCCGACCAGATCGTCGCGCGTCACGCTGACGACATGGTTACGCCGGATATAACCGAGCTGGTGCAGGATCTCGGCCATGCGCTGCGCGACCGTGGTCTTGCCGGTACCGGGATTGCCGGTGAACGACATGTGCAGGGACGGCGGCGAGGCCTGCATCCCAAGCGCCCGGCGTGCGGATTCCACCAGCAGCAGCGCGGCGATCTCACGGATGCGGGTCTTCACCGGCACCAGCCCGACCAGTTCGCGGTCCAGCGTCTCGATCGTCTCGTTGATGCCGGCCTGCTTGTACAGCGCCTGCAGATCGACGGTTTCGTCGTGCACTTCCGCCAGGATCGTCATGCCGCCCGCTCCATGCCGGCAACGCGGCCGAGTTCCGCCCGCAGGGCGCCGATCACGCCGTGATAGCCGCCATCCGCGTCCGGCGCGCCGAACACCGCCGAACCGGCGACGAAGGTATCCACACCGGCCGCGGCGATTTCGGCGATATTGTCCACTTTCACCCCGCCATCGATCTCCAGCCGTATGTCCTGCCCGCCGGCTGCGCGATGCGCGTCGATCCGGGCGCGCACGGCGCGGGCCTTGCGCAGCGTTTCGGGGATAAAACTCTGGCCGCCGAAGCCGGGATTGACCGACATCAACAGGATCAGGTCCAGCCGTTCCATCACATGGTCCAGATGGTGCAGCCCGCTCGCCGGGTTCAGCACCAGCCCGGCCTGGCAGCCCGCATCGTGGATCATCGCCAGCGTGCGGTCGACATGGCCGGATGCCTCCGGGTGGAAGCTGATGATGTCGGCGCCAGCCTTGGCGAACATCGTCACCATCGCATCGACCGGCGACACCATCAGATGCACGTCGATCGGCGCCTTCATGCGCGGGCGGATGGCCTGGCAGACCATCGGTCCCATCGTCAGGTTCGGGACATAGTGGTTGTCCATCACGTCGAAATGGACCCAGTCCGCCCCGGCTGCCACAACGCGCTCCACCTTCTCACCGAGGCGGGAGAAATCGGCGGAAAGGATGGAAGGCGCGATGCGATAGGTCATGACCGGGCCTCAGCTGACCCGGGGATGGCTGCTGGAGTAGCTGCGCAGCGTATAATGCACCGATCGGCCCTCGCCCTCGGCCCGGATCAGCTCGAAGCCAGGCTCGTGTTTGGGTCGGTTGACGATGAACGACATGCGCACCGCCTCCCAGCCCTTGGCGCTGTCGAATGCCATCACTTTGATGTATTTGCCGTCGTGCTCGCGCCGGCAGGCCTCCAGTTCCATCATCACGCCGGCGGGGTCGGCCAGGTCGAACATCGGGTTGCCCCACATCGACCAGTAGACATTGCGCGGGTGCGGATCGTCGGTGTACTCGATCGACACCGCCCAGCCCTTGTCCAGCGCGTATTCGACCTGCTTGCCGATCTCCACGTCCGTGAGGTCGGGCAGGAATGCGAATTGGCCTTGTGTGATCTTCATGACGTCGATTTCCCTTGGCTCAGGCCGGTGTCGGCGTGGGGACGTAGTCGACCGAGTCGGTCGAGGCGTAGTCGAACGTGACGTCCTTCCAGGTATCCAGCGCGGCGCGCAGCGGCTGGCACCAGCGGGCCGCCTCCATCAGGATCTGCGGGCCTTCGTCCCAGATGTCGCGGCCCTCGTTGCGGGCCTTGACCATGGTTTCCAGCGCGACGCGGTTGGCGATGGCGCCGGCCTGGATGCCCATCGGATGGCCGATCGTGCCGCCGCCGAACTGCAGCACCACGTCCTCACCCAGATAGTGCAGCAGCTGGTGCATCTGTCCGGCATGGATGCCGCCGGACGCCACCGGCATCATCTTCTTCAGGCTGGCCCAGGGCTGGTCGAAGAAGATGCCGTGCTGCAAATTCTGCGGCACATGGTTCTCGCGGCAGATATCGTAGATGCCGCTGATCACGTTCGGGTCGCCTTCCAGCTTGCCGACCACGGTGCCGGCGTGGATGTGATCGACGCCTGCCATGCGCATCCATTTGGCGATCACCCGGAACGAGACGCCATGGTTCTTCTGGCGGGTGTAGGTCGAATGCCCGGCCCGGTGCAGATGCAGGATCATGTCGTTGCGGCGGGCCCATTTCGCCATCGACTGGATCGCGGTGTAGCCAATCACCAGGTCGATCATGATGATGACGCTGCCGAGCTGCTTGGCGAATTCCGCCCGCTCGTACATGTCTTCCATGGTCGCGGCGGTAACGTTCAGGTAGGTGCCCTTGATCTCGCCGGTCTCGGCCATCGCCTTGTTGACGCCTTCCATGCAGTACAGGAAGCGGTCGCGCCAGTGCATGAACGGCTGGGAGTTGATATTCTCATCGTCCTTGGTGAAATCCAGCCCGCCCTTCAGCGCCTCATACACCACGCGGCCATAGTTGCGGCCGGACAGACCCAGCTTCGGCTTCATCGTCGCACCCAGCAGCGGGCGGCCATAGACGTTCATCCGTTCCCGCTCGACCACGATTCCGGTGGCAGGGCCCTGGAATGTCTTCAGGTAATGCGGGGGTATCCGCATGTCCTCCAGGCGCAGCGCCTTCAGCGGCTTGAAGCCGAACACGTTACCGATGATCGAGGCCGTGAGGTTGGCAATCGAGCCTTCCTCGAACAGATCGAGATCATAGGCGATGTAGGCGAAAAACTGTCCGGGCGTGCCGGGAACCGGATCCACGCGATAGGCCTTGGCGCGGTAATATTCGCTGTCGGTCAGCCGGTCGGTCCAGACCACGGTCCAGGTCGCGGTGGAGGATTCGCCGGCAACGGCGGCAGCAGCCTCCTCGGGGTCCACGCCGTCCTGTGGCGTGATGCGGAAGACGGCCAGGATGTCGGTATCCTTAGGCTCATAATCGGGTTCCCAGTAGCCCATCTGGCGATACTTCAGAACGCCGGACTTATAGCGTTCCTTCATGTCGGTGATTTTCGCATTGTCGATCTTATTCATTTGCCACCCTGCCTGGAGACGCCGGATCCTTGCTCTGGCGAGAGTCTTATGGGTGATGGACACGCAAAAAAAGCGAAATATTCTATGCAAATTCACAAGGAATCCCTTAATATAGCCGGATGCGACACGTTACCGTCCGCCAGCTGCAAATCTTCGTTCAGGCGGCGCAGGCTCCTTCCCTCGCCCGTGCCGCCGAGGATCTGCATGTCACGCCCGCGGCGATTTCGTTCCAGCTAAAGCAAATAGAAACCATGAGCGGCTTCGCGCTGTTCGAGCGGGCCGGGCGTAAAACGCGGCTTACCGAGGCCGGCACCGAACTGCTCGCCTATGCCAAGATCGTGCTGCAAACCTTGCAGGATGCGGACCAGGCACTGGCCCGACTGCGTGGCGTCAGTGGCGGGCGGGTGACACTCGGGCTGGTGTCCACGGCCAAGTATTTCGTGCCGCACGTTCTGGCGCGGTTCACGCTGGCCTATCCCGGTATCACCATCCACCTGCGCGACGGCAACCGCAGTCAGATCCTGGAGGGCGTGCTGAAGGGGGAACTCGATCTCGCGATCATGGGACGGCCGCCGGAGGGGGCGGATGTAGCCGCCGAGGTCTTTGCACCACATCCTTCCGTGGTCATTGCCTCGCCGACCCACCCGCTGGTGGCCTACGACAAATTGCCGCAATCCATCCTCGCCAGCGAGCCGTTCATCCTGCGCGAGGATGGTTCCGGCACACGTGGCTTGATCGAGCAGTTCCTGACCTCAGCCGGATTGTCGTTGCGGGTCGGCATGACCACCAGCAGCAACGAAATGATCAAGCAGGCGGTGATGGCAGGCATGGGCATTGCCGTCATTTCCCGCCACACGATCGGGTTGGAGCTAGGGCTAGGTCTGCTGCGAACACTGCCGGTGGAGGGATTTCCGTTGATGCGCTCTTGGTACGTGGCGCACCGGCGCAATATGCCGCTGATGCCGGTGCACGCTAGGCTGCGCGCCTTCCTGCTGGAGAACGGGCAGAAAATTATCGATGTGCTCGAGCACGGTTATTCGGCGTAAGGGACGTGATGTTCCGAAAAGCCACCGCCCCTATGCGCCGGAGTTTCGGCGCCGGATGATTGAACTGGTTCGATCCGGTCAGACGCCGGTGACCCGCACAACGGGATTCTCAACGTTGAAAGCCGGGGACTCAAACTGGCGAAAACAGTGCAGCTCAAGACGGTGCGCGTAGCTACCGTCCCCAAACTGGGGATCATTCTTCATCCGATGCGGAAGACCAACACCACGTCCCGTTGGAGCCAGCAGGTCGCATACTGACAGGCATGCTGCCCTGCCCCTGCCTCCAACGGCCCGCCCACACCGGGACGCATGGCGCGGATCGGGCCGTCCCCTCAAATGCCACGTTTGCTCATTCTCGAGCAGCGATCACGTGGAACAATTCAGCCCGCCCACCACCCGATGTCAAAATGGAACGATGCAACGGGTCAACCACGGATCGAACTCAGAGGCCGGCGAAAGCTGTCAAGAAAAGGCAGCTAACCCTAGACCTGTGAGATTAGAAAGCTTTTCAAAGTTCCGACCAGCCCCGCCGGGCTTCGCTGTGGGTACCTTAGCGCCGGGCCAGCAACAGACCGGCGAGGAGTCCTGCCGTGGCGGCTGCCAAGAGAGATATTATCGGCTGTTTCTCTACCTGATTCGCGATGCCGTGGCCCGCGCGCTGGCCTTGTTCATACACCCGGTGTCCTGCTTCGGCCGCAGCGGCGCCGACCACGCGAGTTGCATCGCGGACCGCAGCACCCGCATCCGCGGTGGATTGCCCAATGCGCTCGCTGAGTTCGCTTATGTCTGCCGCTGCCTCGTTGACGCTCCCGTGTACCACTTCGGCCGCATGTCTTGGGGCAGAAAAGTGACTAGTTTCGTTCATTGTATACTTCTTCCATTATTGGGGTTAGGGCTCAGCTTCCGAACGTCATCCTTCCGGCGCAGTCGCGCGGACGAATAGAATGAAGAATTCAGATACTTCGGGAAGCGTTTTCGAACTCTGGCAGGTTCTTGATCGACTCTTTCGTTCGCCCTGACAACACCGTCTCAGTATCGATGACCTGCAAGGAACTATAGGGAACTACGCCCTATTTAGCGCCCATTTCCACGAAGCTGCCGACGGATCGGACCGCGCACGACACTCGCTCGGACGGGACAGATAGCCAGAGACATCGGATCCACCTTGACGATCACCAGCGTCTGTGGCGTGCTTTGAGCGAAAGCCGGAGAAGCCGCAAGCAAGGATCGCAACAAGAAGAAAATTGCAGTTTGGGGTCCCGCTGTATTCCTTTGCGGAAACTTCGGGCCCGCTCAGGCATTCGTTCGGATTAACCACTGAACTGCCGGATCACTCCGCCATTCCGTATTTCTTGATGCTATCGGCAGCAGGCGTGGCTATTTCTTCAAAGCTGCCTTGATAGTGTCTTCCGCGCCGCCGACGGCGTTCTGGATCGTGCCGGCGATTTTTTCGGCTTTTCCATCGGCTTCAAGCTTGGCGTCGCCGACGGCATGACCGATGGCTTCCTTGACACTGCCCTTGACGTGCTTAGCCGCGCCTTCAATGCGATCCTTGTTCACAGTCTCATCCTTTGATTGTTTATAGGTGCGAGAGGTACCGGTGGCTTGAAATAGCCGCTGCCGTTCTCACGAAAGTTGAACGCTTGGCCGGCTGGATTGGTTCCACCAAATACCAATCGCACCTAACAACGCAGCTCACTATACCTGAGGAAAAAACGACCGCCGAGCGGTGACGCCTGCGTGGCCCGCGGTTCACACCTTAAAATGCCGGCCATCAAACCCCGGCAGCCGTGGGATGGGTCAGGGCGCACCGATCGAAAAACAACGCCTGGCTGACGATCGCCATCACCGTTTGAGGGCGGAAAGGCTTTGTGATCAGAAAAGTCGGTTCTGGACGCTCCCCGGTCAGCAACCGCTCGGGATAGGCCGTGATGAAGATCACCGGCACCGGGCACTTGATCAGGATCTCGTTGACCGCCTCCAGTCCGGAACTTCCGTCGGCCAGATGAATGTCGGCAAGCACAAGTCCAGGTGCCTGATCCGCGATTGCGGCCACCGCCTCCTTATGAGTTCTGGCGATGCGCGTGACACGATGACCCAGGTCCGTCACCAGCGCTTCCAGGTCGATCGCGATTACCACCTCGTCTTCAATGATCAGGATGTCTGTGCTGAGCTGCGCCGCTATTTCTTGACCTGCCTGCTTGATCAGCACCTCGACGTTCGTGACCGGCAGGTTCATCACTTCGGCGATTTCCTCGCTTTCAAACCCTTCCTGTGCGCGGAGCAGAAAAGCCACGCGCGGCATGGGTGTCAGGGCTTCGAGGTTCCTATCCGCCGCTCGCAAAGCTTGGGAGACGGCAACCCCATCGGCCAGGTGATGGATAGGAATCGATGCCCAGATCGTCAAGAACACCTTGAACAATGCTTTGCGCGCGCCCGAGCGGTCCGTCGGGATTTCGTTCTCTACCACCAGCGCTTCGAGCGCAGCCAACGAATAGGCGTCCCCGCTGGCCTGACTGCCGGTCAGCGCCCGCGCAAAGCGGCGCAGATAAGGCAATTGAGGCGCGATCAAGCTGGATAGTGACCCGGATAGCGGCATTGGATACCCCTTTTAGCGCTGAAATCGACGATAACGGCATCGCCCATGTCAACGGCACTTAACGGACGAACCCGTGGATTTGTTCCATCATGCTGGGAACTTTTTCCACCGGCCATGCTTTAAGGTGCGTTGTGTCCTATCCGATGCTCGCGGCATCGCCGAATCGAGAACTTCGGAACCTATGCGGTTTGGCGTCATTGGAGGTCTATGAATGTGCGCTCACGGAGCGTCGAAGACGGGAAAGCCAGACATGATCACCGAACAGAAGCCCGACACCGCTGATGTCGCGGGTGTGCTTCCCCCCACGGCCGGGCTAGAGCCAGAATTGCAGGACCATATCGGCCGGCAATTGCGCGCAGTGTATGAGGAGGTTCTGAATGAGCCAGTACCGGACCGCTTTCTCCAGCTATTGGCCGAACTGGAGCGAAAGCAGGCGGAAAAGTCATGACCGCCGAACCGGACGTAAAGTCCGATCCGAAGCAAGACTTGCTGGCTGCAATTCCCAAGCTGCGGGCTTTCGCCATCTCATTGTGCGGGCGAACCGCGCGAGCCGACGATCTGGTTCAAGAAACGCTTACGCGAGGCTGGGCCAACATTAAATCATTCGAGCCGGGGTCCAACATGGTCGCATGGCTTTACACAATCCTACGAAACGAGTTCTATTCTGAATTCCGTAGATTGCGCCGAGAGGTTGCAGATACCGACGGTAAATACGCCGCCAAGCTGGCCACTCGGCCGACACAGGAAGGGCATATGCAGTTCCTGGACTTTCGCGCGGCGCTCGACAAGCTCGCGCCCGATCACCGGGAGGCACTGGTGCTGATCGGAGCGTCCGGCCTGTCCTATGAGGAAGCCGCCGGCGTGTGCGGCTGCGCCGTGGGAACGATGAAAAGCCGGGTCAGTCGCGCCAGGACGAGATTGGCGGAACTGCTGCAGGAACCGTTGGAAATTCATGCCGGCCGGGATATGGCGTGGGAGGCTGCTGTGGATCAGTCCTGGACCGGAAGCGGTGCGGCCCCGAGCGATATATGATGCAAGATGGCAATTCTGCATCGGCGCGGAACCTGGGTCGGGTGTCGGGAGAGCCTCGCGTGGCTAGAGGTGGCCACGCGATGTGCCGCACGCAGCGGTAACGCCGAATGCCTTTTTCGCCCAGGATCCAGGATCCCGCCGCCCCAATTACCGATATCCTGCTACGGGAACTGAACCACAGGGTCAAAAACAACCTTCAGATCATCGTCAGCCTGATCAACCTGAAGAAGCGTTTGGCGCCGCCAGACCGGTGGGAGGACATACGCTTCATCGAGGAACACGTGCAGGCAATGGCCGTGGCCTATCGCCTGGTCTACGCCACGGGTTCCATGAACGAGGTATCCATCGGCGATTTGCTCGCGGAGACGGTTTCCGAACTGCGTCAGATTGCCAAACTCGGGGTGAACCATGTCAGGCTGGAAGGCGCCTCCATCCGGGGCACAATGGGAGTGGATCAGGCCATTGCACTCGGCATGTACCTCGCGGTCGTGCTACCGCCCTATCTGGACGGCGCTTTGGCCCGCAGCGGACATGTCTCCATTAGGGCGGAACTCGCGAACAATATGCTCACCCTTTGGATTGCCGGCAGTTGGCCCGATCCGGTACTGCCTGACCTGCTGCGCGAGCGGCTGAGCGAAGCCTATACCAGCCAGTTGCAGGCGAAGGTTCTGTCGGCCCCGGGCGGGCATGATCTGCAGATACGGTTCCACCTGGACGTCCGGCGCTTGGTAATCGTGCCGTCCTCATGCTCACCGTTGCCGGCCACACCGGCCGAATAGACCTCATCGGGTGTTCGACCGTCCAGGCTGGAATGGGGTCTCCTGGCATTATAGTAGCCAACCCATTGGGTCCGGCCTCCCCGCAGTTCTGAACCGGTCTCGAATGCATGCAGACAGACGCACTCGTATTTCAGGCTGCGCCACAGCCGCTCGATGAACCCGTTGTCCATCCAACGGCCCTTGCCGTCGATCGATATACGTGTCTCCGCATCCCGCAGGACCTTGGTGAATTTCGATGAGGTGAATTGGCTGCCCTGGTCGGAGTTGAAAATCTCCGGCCGGCCGTGACGGGCCAGTGCGTCCTCCAACGCCTCGATGCAAAACCCCACATCCATAGTATTCGATACGCGCCACGACAGCACCTTGCGCGTCCACCAGTCCATGATAGCGACCGGATACAGAAACCTGCGCCGCATCGGAATGTAAGTGATATCCGTGCGCCAGACCTGATTCGGCCGATCGATCGTCAGGTCTCGGAGCAGATAGGGGGGGCGATGCTCCGAATGCGGAACCGTGGTGCGCGGCCGTTGGTAGATCGGCACAAGGCCCATCACCGCTATCAATCGGCGCACACGCTTGTGGCCGACCCCGTGACCTTCACGGCGCAGATGCCGCGCCATCTGCCGCGATCCATACCAGGGTGTCTCCATGAACTGCGCGTCGATCAGCCGCATCAACGCCAGGTTCAACGCGGTCTCGCCCGCAGGTTCATGGTAAAGTCCCGATCGGTTGATCGACACCAAGTCGCACTGGCGAACAATCGAGAGCACGGGATGGTCCCGATTGACCATCTGCCGCCTCCGGGCGAGGCTCATCGACCGGAGGCGTGCGCCAACAAATCGCGTCCCACCCGCCATGGGCCGATTTTGGCGTGGAATTTCTCCACCTCGCCTTCCCGAGCAACTTCCTTTTCCCCCATTGCCGTCGAAGATCGACGCCAGGCCCGCAGTCGCCATGCGCTTCCAATCGTTGATCATCGTCTGGTGCACATCATGCTTGGTGGCAAGTTGCGAGGTCGTCAGTTCGCCGCGGATCGCCTCAAGAGCAACCTTCGCCTTGAAATCCGAGCCGTAACGCGTCCGTTTACCCGTCATCGGCTCCGTCCTTTTCACAACGAACCAAGCTTAGCTCCCTGTCGAATTTTCGGGGACCACCTCTATTTACCGTGCTGCGCGCTGGTAGGTCCTTGGGGATGCAACGCCATTGGCAGCCGGTGCTCAGCACATACATGAGGCCGTTGACCACCTCGCGCATCTTCACCGTGCGTTTACCGCCACCGCGCTTGGCCGGCGGTATCAGTAGCTTGATCAACTCCCACTCGGCATCGGTCAGATCGTTTGGATTGCGCAGCTTGTCGCGGTCATAGCAATGGCGGTTCTCGGTCGTCCACATCGGGCACCTCATGAGCAGATGCCACGAAGCGAATCACGCCCGATCGAGCCGGCTCAAACCCAATACGCTAACCGACTCATATAACTCATAAAGTCGTCGGGCAGACACTAAGAAAACAGAATCGTTTCTCCCAAATTTTGCTACGTATTTCTCGAATAATGTGCCAAATCCGTTCCATAGCCGCCATTTCTTCAGTATGTAGGTTGATGTCAAAACCGGTGCGGGGGTTCGCTGGTTGGTAGCTGGGCATCGACGTCACCATGCCGCTTGGTCGGCGTGGCGTGCGGTTTCGTCTTTTTCGCCGAAACGACGATCGCCGGCAGGACGAGAGCGAAGGCGCCGTCCCGCGTGTCGGCCTCGATCCTGGTCCGCACCGCGTCTCGGATCACGGCCTGCGCTTCAGCCGTTTCAGCGTTCGGCAGCACGGCCGCGCGCACGATCCCTGCCATGACCGCCTCGATGAGCGCTTCCGGCGCCGGAGGCCGCCAGGCAACATGCGCGACCTCGATTGCGACCGAATCGAAACCGGCGTTTCGGAGCGCGATCTGGCAATGCGCCGCTTCGCCGAAGCGAAAGAAGTCACCCGTGGGAGGCGCCACGCCATCGGCCGCTGAAAACTCCTTTTGGGCGGGATCGCTCCAGGCTGTGAAGGCCAATACGCCGCATGGGCACAGCACGCGGAACGCCTCGCGAAGAAATCCGTCCTGATCGCGGAAGTGGGGGATGCCGAAATTGCTGATCACCGCGTCGAAGCTCTCGGCTGCGAATGGGAGCTGGGCGGCATCGGCTCGCAGGAAGGCAATCGCCGGGTAACGCTTCGCTGCCGCGGTCACCTGTGCTGCGGCATTGTCCACGCCCCAGCTTGCCGCCCCTTGATCGGACGCGGCGGCGGCGGCGCGCCCGGCGCCGCAGCCGACGTCAAGGATGCGCGCGCCTCTCGTGATACGCGCCACGGCAAGCAGCGGCGCGATCGCCTGCGACGTGATCGCGACGGAGCCTCGTGCATCCGCATTGGCCAAATTTTCGTCCATTTCACGTGGCGGCACCTCGCTGGGCGCCGATTCCGTCCCGCTCATCGACCGTGCCTTCCGGCGATCAAGGGTGCCAGTGTGATTGGCGCCGCAACCCGCAACAAGGGAAAAATGTCATCGCGCGCATCCGCCGCGCGGTGGCACCTTTCGTTGACTTCCCGCGCTCGTTTCAGTAGCCTTTTAAAAATTCCGATGAACCGAGGAGCCGATCCCCTTGAGCCAGGTCGTCGTCATCGTGCCGCCGCCACTGCGGAAGTTCGTGAGCGGCAAGACGCACGTTAGTGTCGAGGCTGCGACGGTGCGGCAAGCACTGGCAGCCTTCGCGTCGGATTCGGACGCCCTTCGAGGCTATATTTTCGACCAGGACGAAGGGCTTCGACCATTCGTCCGGGTGTTTGTCGGCGGCAAGCCCGCGACCATCCGGCCGGATTGCGAGGAACCGATCGGCGATGGAGCGGAAATGACGATCCTTCTGGCCCTCGCGGGCGGCTGAGCCGATGCTGCAGCAAGAACGGCTGATCCAGTTGCGCGAAGAGGTCGGCGAGGCGACTCCCGAACAGGCAGCAGCCGACTGCGCGGCAGGCGCGCTTCTGCTGGACGTTCGGGAACCTGATGAATGGGCGTCCGGCAGCCCATCGGGCGCGGTCCGTATCAGCCGCTCCTTCCTTGAATTCCGGATCGAAGCGATCGCGCCAGCCCCGGACACGCCGATTTACGTCTTGTGCGAGAGCGGCGGCCGTTCGCTTTTCGCCGCCGATGGATTGAAGC
>CAINEA010001027.1 GCA_903847525.1 uncultured Acetobacteraceae bacterium
GGTAGGCCTGGTCGGCCTTCATTTCGTCGGACTCGGCCAGCTTCAAATGATCGAAGTTGCGCGCGGCCCAGCCGTCCGCCACGTGCAGGAGCAGCAGATAGCTGTCCTGGTTCGGCAGGAGCCGCGAACAGGTGATGGCGATATCGGAGGACCACAAGGTGGCGCACAGATGCCTGTGCGCGCTGAGGCGAACGGCGGCAACCCGCCTGGCCGAGGCCGCTACCGGCGCCGCCGAGCGGTCGGACAGGAGGTTCGCGAGCTCAGTCAAACGGGTCGCCAAGACTCACGCTCCAGGACAATGGTCGCTTTCGCTCAGGGGCAATGGCTGCATTTTTTCAGCGTACAAACTTTAGGCGCAGACCGAAGGCCGAACAACCATAGCCTGCATCCTCAGGACGGCTGCTCCAGCAGAAGGTTCTGGTAGCGCGCGCGCAGGGTGTTCTTCTGCAGCTTGCCGGTGGCGGTATGCGGCAGTTCATCGACCACCAGCACCCGGTCCGGCAGCCACCATTTGGCGATCTTGCCCTCGTAGATCGCGAGCACCGATTCGGGCGTGACCATGGCCCCCTTCACCGGCACCACGATCAGCAAGGGCCGCTCGTCCCATTTTGCGTGCCGCGCAGCGATCACCGCGGCCTCGGCGATGTCGGGGTGGGAGACGGCAATGTTCTCCAGCGTGATGGAGCTGATCCATTCGCCGCCGGACTTGATCACGTCCTTGGACCGGTCGGTGATCTCCATCATGCCGTTCGGGTCGATCGTGGCGACGTCTCCGGTCGCGAACCAGCCGTCCGCATCGAGCGCGGAGCCCGGCGCATCGCCGTAATAGGCGCTGGCGACCCAGGAGCCGCGGACCTTCAAATCGCCGAAGGCCACGCCGTCCCAGGGTAGTTCCTCGCCCGCATCGTTGACGATCTTCATATCGATGCCCGGCAGCACACGGCCCTGCTTGAGCGTCAGGTGCTCCAGGCCAGCCTCGTCCAGCCCCGCATGGGCCGGTTTCGGGCGGTTATAGGTGCCGACCGGGCTGATCTCGGTCATGCCCCAGCCATGCTCCATCCGCACGCCGTATTCGCGCCCGAACGCCTCGATCAACAGCGGCGGGCAGGCCGAACCGCCGGTCATGATGCGCTGGACCGTGTCCAGCTTCGCACCCGGGGTGGCACGCAGATGCTGCAGCAGCCCCATCCACACCGTCGGCACGCCGGCGGTCATCGTCACGCGCTCATCGTTCAGCAGCTTGTGCATGCTGGGCCCGTCCAGATGCCGGCCGGGCATGATCAGCGAGGTGCCGGTCATCGCGGCGGCATAGGGAATGCCCCAGGCATTGACGTGAAACATCGGCACGACCGGCAGCACCCGGTCCACCGCCCGCAGGGCCAGCGCATCCGCGACACTTACGCCATATGCATGCAGGATGGTGGAACGGTGGCTGTACAGCACGCCCTTCGGGCGGCCCGTGGTGCCGGAGGTGTAGCACAGCGCGCTGGCGGTGTTCTCGTCGAATTCCGGCCAGACGTAATCCTCGTCGGCCCCCGCGATCAGGTCGTCGTAACACACCAGCCGCATGCCGGCCGGCAGATCCAGGGCGGGCATCAGCGCCGGAGACGTCATCATCACGACCGTCTTCACCGTGCCGGCGATCGCCGGGGCAATGGCGGTGACCACGGCATTGAAGCTGGTCTCGGCGAACAGAACCTTATCGCCGGCATGGTTGACGATATAGCCGATGTCATCGGGATGCAGGCGCGGATTGACCGTGTGGCAGATCGCCCCCAATCCCGGCGCGGCATAATAGATCTCCAGATGCCGGTAGCCGTTCATCGCCAGCGTGCCGACCCGGTCGCCGGCCTCGACGCCCAGCGCCTGCAGCGCCCGCACCAGCCGGCGGGACCGGCGCTCCGCATCGGCCCAGGTATAGCGGTCGATGTCGCCCTCGACATTCTTGGAGACGATTTCCGCTGCCCCGTGATGCCTGGCCGCATGCTTCAGCACGGCGGAGATCATCAGCGGCTGTGACTGCATCAATCCAAGCACGGTACGCCTCCCTTGGGGTTGAACCCCTGCGGGCGGCGCTGGATGCGCCGCTCGTCTGTTTCGCGGGAAACTCTAGGTCAGATATGGGTCTGAATGAAGGCCTTGATGCGCGGGGCGATTTCCTCGCGAAAGCGCTTCCCGTTGAAAAGGCCATAATGCCCGACGCCGGGCTGTTCGTGGTGCGCGCGCATCGTCTCGGGAAGTTCGCGGGCCAATGCGTGGGACGCACGGGTCTGGCCGATGCCGGAGATGTCGTCGCGTTCGCCTTCGACAGTCATCAGCGCGGTGCGGCGGATCGCCGCCGGTTCCACCAGTTGATCGCGGTGGAACAGCAGGCCGCGCGGCAGCAAATGCTGCTGGAACACCGCCTCGATCGTCTGCAGGTAGTAGGTCGCGGACAGATCCATGACCGAGCGGTACTCGTCGTAAAACCGGCGCTTGGCGCTCAGATTCTCGCCGTCGCCCTGCACCAGATGGTCGAACATGTCCCAATGCGCCTGCACATGGCGGTCCATATTCATCGCCATGAAGCCGGCGAGTTGCAGAAAGCCCGGATAAACCTTCCGCAGGAACCCCGGATTGCCGAGCGGTACGGTGTGGATGGTGTGCTGCTTGAACCAGTCCAGGTCGTGCCGCATGGCGAATTCGTTGACCTTGGTGGGGCCTTCGCGGGTGTCGATCGGGCCGCCGATCAGGGTCATGCTGCGCGGGGCATCTGGGTCGTTGGCCGCGTTCATCAGCGCCACCGCGGCGAGCACCGGCACGGCCGGTTGGCATACCGCGATGACATGGACATCGCGCCCGAGCATGCGGATGCAATCGATGACCGTGTCGATATAGTCGTCGAGGCTGAAATCGCCCACCGTGGTCGGCACGTCGCGGGCATCCGACCAATCGGTGATGTAAACATCGTGGTCCGGAAGCATGGCTTTCACCGTGCCGCGCAGCAGGGTGGCGTAATGGCCGGACATCGGTGCCACGATCAGCACCGGCGGGTCGTTGGGCCGATCGGCCAGGCGCTTGAACCTTTTCAGTTCAACCCAGGGCCGCACGAGGACGGCTTCCTCGACCACGGCCACGGTTTCGCCGTCGATGATCGTGCTGTCATGGCCGAAGGCGGGTTTGCCGAACTGGCGGGTGCTGTGTTCGAAGCTGTCCAGCATGGCGGCGCTCACGCGGCCGAACTGGGTCTGGCGCATCGGGTTGCCCGGTAGCTTGAGGATGCCGAGCATGTTGCTGGCGAAGGCCCGCATCGGCGCGAGAGCCAGGCGCTGCATTTCGTAATGATGGTAGAGCATTCAGTCCTTGCAATCACTTGGCCGCATCAAATCGGGCCGGACCCGGTCGGTTTGGCGAGGAGAAAAAGGCTTGCGGAGAGATTTCTCAGGTCGGCGTTTTCAATGAGACGATTGGATAATCTTTGAACGTCGGAATGGCGTCCTCGGTTCTCCTTGTGTTTCTTTCTCGGGAGAAATCCAGACTCCCGATGCTACTTGTCAGTAGACAATACACACGGACCGAAGGGGTGCCGCAAGTCTCCCTTTTGTCATAATGGGCCCGCCCCTTCGTCATGTGGTCGCTTCTGATGCCGGCCCAGGCATGCTTTTATGCTTGCACGCTCCCGCATTCCGGCAAAAACAACCGCAAATACAAAGGTCAGGTCCATGTCCCCCATCCTTCTTGTCACCGGCGGCAGCCAGGGTATCGGCGCCGCAACCGCCAGGCTGGCGGCGTCGCGCGGCTACCGCGTGGCGCTGACCTACCAGCGCGCGGCCGACCTGGCCGAGCAGGTGCTGGCCGACATCCGCGCCGCCGGCGGCACCGCGATCGCGGTGCAGGCAGAGATGGCCGACGAGGCCTCCATCGTCTCCCTGTTCCAGACCGTGGACCGGGAATTCGGGCCGGTGGATGCCGTGGTCAGCAATGCCGGCATCACCGGGCCGACCGCCACCATCGACAAGGTGACGACACAGATCCTTGACGATGTCCTGGGCGTGAACGTACGGGGCGCCTTCCTGGTGATACGCGAGGCGACGAAGCGGATGGCGACGGATCTGGGCGGCAAGGGCGGCGCGATCGTCAATGTCTCCTCGCGCGCCTCCACGCTGGGTGGGGCGGGTGAGTGGATCCATTACGGCGCGTCCAAGGGCGCGGTGGATACGCTGACGGTGGGCGCATCGCGTGAGTTGGCGCCGCGCGGCATCCGGGTGAACGCGGTCAATCCCGGCCTGATCGAGACCGACCTGCACGCCAAGGCCGGCCTGCCGGACCGGGTGCAGCGCTTGCTGGGCGGGGTGCCGCTGGGACGGCCGGGCACCGCGGACGAATGCGCGCGGGTGATCCTCTGGCTGTTGTCCGACGAGGCCTCCTATGTCACAGGGGCAATGGTGCCGATTTCGGGAGGCCGCTGATGGGTGCATTGATCGTAGGCGCGGGGCAGGGGCTGAGTGCCTCCCTGGCGCGGCTGTTCGCGAAGAACAGGATCGCGGTGGCCCTGGCCGCGCGCCACATCGACAAGCTCGTGCCGTTATGCGCCGAGACCGGGGCCATGGCGCATCGCTGCGACGCAACGCAACCCGATGAGGTCGCCGCGTTGTTCGACGCGGTGTCGGCCGCGCAGGGCGATCCGGAGATCGTCGTCTACAACGCCTCCGCCCGCGCCGCCGGCCCGACGGCGGAACTCGACCCGGCGGCCGTTGCCAATGCCATCGCCATCTCCGCGTTCGGCGGCTTCCTGGTTGCCCAGCAGGCGGCGAAGCGCATGCTGCCGCGCGGGGCAGGCACCATCCTGCTGACCGGTGCATCCGCCAGCGTGAAGGGCTATCCGCGCTCGGCCGCCTTCGCCATGGGCAAGTTCGCCCTGCGTGGCCTGGCCCAGAGCATGGCGCGGGAACTGGCTCCGAAGGGTATCCACATCGCGCATTTCGTCATCGACGGCGGCATCCGCTCCGCCACCCGGGTCGATCCGGCGAACAATCCGGACAGCCTGCTGGACCCGGACGCGATTGCCGAGACCTATTGGCACGTGGCCAACCAGCCCCGCAGCGCCTGGACCTGGGAAGTGGAGTTACGGCCCTGGGTGGAGACATTCTGACCGCGGCGCCGACCAGGATGCGTGCTAGGTTGTTTCCTCACGACGGCAAAGGTTCATCATGCTGGTTCTGATCTCGGGCATCGTCCTGTTCCTTGGCGCCCACAGCCTGCCGATGGCTCGCCAAACGCGGGCGGGCCTGATCGAACGCTTCGGCCCCGGCGGCTACAAGGGACTCTTCGCGGTCCTTTCATTGGCCGGCTTCGTCCTGATCGCCTGGGGCTTCTCGCGCTACCGGTCGGAAGGGTGGATCCAGATCTGGTCCCCGCCGGCCGGCCTGAGCCATGTCACCCTCCTGCTGATGTGGTTCGCGTTCGTGGCGCTGGCGAGTATGGGGCCGCCGCCAGGGCGACCGCGCGGCACACCGAGCCGCATCCGGGGCTGGCTGCGCCATCCAATGCTGGTGGCGATCAAGATCTGGGCACTGGCGCATCTGCTCGCCAACGGGGACCTGGGCGGCATGCTGCTGTTCGGGTCGTTTCTTGCCTGGGCCGTGTTCGACCGTATCTCCGTCAAGCGGCGCGGAGACGCCGGCGCAGCGCGGATCGGCGCCTTCACCCGTGCCGACGTCATTGCGCTGGTGGCGGGGACGGTCGCCTATGTGGCGATGATCTTCCTGCATCCGTACCTGATCGGGGTTTCGGTCCTGCGCGGTTAGGCGTCCCGGCCGAGGCTTGCCCGCCCGGCTCGGCCGCAGCAAACTCCGCGCCGCACGCCATGAGGCGTCGAACTGCCAACAGCACGCCACCGGCGTGGGGGGAACACCATGATCTATGAAATGCGCATCTATTACTGCGTCCCGGGCAAGCTGCCCGACCTGCTCAAGCGCTTCGACACCATCACGCTGAAGCTATGGGAAAAGCACCAGATCCGGCAGGCCGGCTTCTGGACCACGCTGATCGGCGAGTCGAACCAGGCGCTCTATTACATGCTGGCCTGGGAGTCGCTTGCCGAACGTGAGCAGAAATGGGCAAAGTTCGGCGCCGATCCGGATTGGCTGACGGCACGCGCCAAGACCGAGGAAAATGGCCAGATCGTCGCCAAGGTGGTCAACTACATGCTGGCGCCGACGTCGTTCTCGTCGGTGAAGTAGCGCCTTCCATACGGGCGGCGCTTGCGCTGCCCGTATGGCTTACCGCTCAGCCCCGGTCGATCAGTTGATCGCGGTCTTCCAGTAGCCCTCTACCTGGCTGACGAGCGGCGCCGGCAGGGGCACGTAGCTGAGGCCGCTGGCCAGATCCTGGCCCTTTTCCAACGCCCATTGGAAGAACTCGAACGCCTCGCGGTTCCGCTCCGGCCGTTTCGGATATTTGTGGAGCAACGCGAAGGACGTCGCCATGATCGGGAAGGCGTTCGCTTCCGGCGCATCTGTGAGCAGGACGTCGAAATCCGGAGTCTTCGACCAGTCTACACCCGAAATTGCCGCCAGAAAGCTTTCCGCGTCGGGCATGACGAAATTGCCGGCCCGGTTCTGCACGACCCCGTAGGCCAGCTTCTTCTGCTGGGCGAACGAGAATTCCACGTAGCCTATACTGCCCTCCACGCTCGTGACCATCTCCCCGACACCGCGGTTGCCTTTGCCGCCCGAGCCGACGGGCCACGCGACGCTGGTGCTGGCGCCGATCTTGGCATTCCAGTCCGGGCTCGATTTGGCCAGAAAATTGGCGAAGTTGAATGTCGTGCCGGAGCCGTCCGTCCGATAGACTGGCAGGATCGGCCTATTCGGCAGCGCTGTGTCCGGATTGACCGCCGCGATGGCGGGATCGTTCCAGTTTTTCACCCTGCCGAGATAGATATCGGCCAGCAGCTTGCCGGTGAAGCGCAACTGGCCAGGTGCGATCCCGTCGAGGTTCACGACCGGCACCACGGCGCCGATCACCAGCGGAAACTGGATCAACCCGTCGCGCAAAAGCTGCGCATTGTTCAGCGGTGCGTCGGTAACGCCGAAATCGACGACCGAGGCGCGAATTTCACCGATGCCGGCGCTGGAGCCGATCGGCTGATACCGGATGCGCACGCCGCTGGCCTTTTCGTAGGCATCCAGCCATTTGGTCATCACGGGAAAAATGAACGTCGAGCCGGAGCCGGACAGTTCCTGCGCGGCCGCTGGAAATGCACCCGCCAAGGCAAACAGCAGCGCCATCAGCCGCAACGGTTGCCACATCGTTCCTCTCCCGTCGAATTTTCAGCTCGCGAAACGCGTCCTGACTAACCGATCCAGGCGATGGCGGATAATGACAAACTGGAGACAGTCGGACGACTATATTTTTCTCCGAGAAGGTTTTCGTACTCCCGGCAAAGCCGGATCACCTCAAAAGGATATTCTTCGCCGCTTTGGCGAATACCGCACAGCCAAGCACCAAATCCTCGTCGGAGGTGTTCTCCGACCAGTGATGGCTGATGCCGCCGATGCTGGGAACGAACACCATCGCCGAGGGTATCCGCGTCGCCAGGATCTGCGCGTCGTGTCCGGCCCCGCTGGGCATGCGCTGGTGCAACCCCGCCGCGAGGGTCTCGGCCGCGTTCTCCAGCGCCTGTTGAAAGGCCGCATCCATCGGGGTCGGCACGCTGGTGCTCGTGCGGATGCAGGTCACCTTGCAGGGACCGGCGTTCGCTTCCGCCACCAGCCTGTCCAGTGTGGCGGACAGGCTGTCCAGCAGGACGGGATCGGTGTCGCGGAACTGGAACAGCATCTCCGCACCCCCCGGCACGATGCTGGGCGAGCCCGGATCGAGCGTGATCCGCCCGCAGGTCCACACGGTCCGGGGCGCGGCGAGCCTGGGGAATGACTCGTAGATCGCAGCGGCCAGTTGCACCAGCGCAACCCCGGCATCTTTGCGGATCGCCATTTTCGTGGTGCCGGCGTGGTTCTGTACCCCCTCGAAAACGATGCGATGCTGGCGGCTGCCGACGATGGCGGACACCACGCCGATGCGCAGCGAATTATTTTCCAGGTCCGCACCCTGCTCGATATGCGCTTCCAGATAGCCACGGTAGCGGCCGGGATCGATGGTCAGCCGGGGGCGGCCAGCCAGGCCCGCGGCGGCCAGCGCATCGCGCAGTGGCGTGCCATCGTATTTGTTGGCACTCGCATCGATGTCTGCCTCGGACAATTGGCCGCAGAAGGACTTGCTGCCGAGGAAATTGCCGAAATGCCCCTCCTCGTCGGCCCAGGCGGCGACCTCGATCCCCAGTCCGGCACAGGCCGGGTCGGCGGCGAAGGCGCGGGCCACTTCCAGGCCGTAGATCACCCCCATCGCCCCATCCAGCCAGCCGGCATGCGGCTGGGTTTCGATGTGGCTGCCCAGCAGCAGCTTCGGCCCGTTTCCCGGTGTACGGCCGATCACGTTGCCGATGCCGTCCATCTCAGGTTCCAGTCCGGCGTCGCGCATGCGCTGCATCAGCCACTCGCGCGACTCCATGTCCTCCTTGGAGTAGGTCGGGCGGTGCACGCCGGTCTTGTAGGCGCCAATCCGGGCCAGGGCGCGAAGGTCTGCGAGCAATCTGGTGCCATCGATTTTCGGCAAGGCAGGCTCCTGCTGGATGTAGGGATAGGGAACTTCGCGTGGTGGAAGGCGTTGAACTTGCAGGCGTGACTGTGCCGCAGTGCAACACAAACAGCTAGGACCAACATCACACGTCCGGGAGATGTGTCATCAAACCTTCATCAAAGTGCAATCTTGGCGACGCACCTGCCGCCTAGGTTCCGCCCATGTTGGCGACAGCGTCGACCTTAGGAGGATTTATGAAGATCTCGTTCAAAGCACTGGCGATCACGCTGGTGGGCTTCACCCCGCTCGCCGCTGGCGCGCAGCAGATCACCGGCGCCGGCGCCACGTTCCCCGCGCCCGTCTATGCCAAGTGGGGAGAGGCCGCGAAGGCTGCTCTCGGCATCGAGCTGAACTACCAGGCCATCGGCTCCGGCGGCGGGCAGAACCAGATCCTGAACCGCACCGTCGATTTCGGCGCCTCGGACGCCCCGATGGACGCGGCCAAACTGGAATCGGGCAATCTGCTGCAGGTTCCCACCGTGATGGGTGCGGTCGTGGTGATCGTGAACGTTCCTGGCGTGGAAATGAACCAGATGAAGCTGCCGGGTGAGCTGGTGGCCGACATCTACGCCGGCAAGGTTTCCAAGTGGAACGACCCGCGCATCGTCGAGGCCAACAAGGGCCTGACCCTGCCGAACCTGGCCATCGCTCCGGTGTATCGCGCCGACGGCTCCGGCACGACCTATGTCTGGACGTCGTATCTCTCGGCGGTCAGCCCGGACTGGAAGTCCAAGGTCGGCTTCGCTACCTCGGTCAAATGGCCGGCCGGCGCCGGCGCGAAGGGCAATGACGGCATCGCCGCCACCGTTCGCAACACCAAGGGCGCCATCGGCTATGTTGAAAGCGCCTATGCCACCCAGAACAAGCTGATCACCACCCAGCTTCGCAACCGGGCCGGTTTCTACGTCTCGCCGACCCCGGCAGCCTTCGTGATTGCGGCGTCCAACGCCAACTGGCGCGACGCGAAGAACTTCGCCGCCGACATGATCGACCAGCCCGGCGACAAGAGCTGGCCCATCGTGTCCGCGACCTTCATCCTGCTGCCGAAGGATCCGAAGGATCCCGCGCGTGCCGCCAACGTGACGAAGTTTTTCGATTGGGCCTACACCAATGGCGGGGCGATCGCCACCAGCCTGGACTACATCCCGCTGCCGGAGGCGGTGCAGAACGCGGCCCGCTCCGCCTGGATCGCGCAGATCAAGGGCTGATTTCTCCCGATACAGCATGCCGGGCCGGTTGGCCCGGCATGCTCGCCTTCCGCCTTTTCTGTTTCCCGCCAAGGGGTGGTTCAATTGCAACAAGTTGCTCTCGCCAGCGCATCGCCAAAGGCGATCTCCCGCGGTTCCAATTTCGGTGACCTGATTTTCGCCGGCCTGACCCGTTCGGCCGGCATTCTCGTGCTGATCCTGCTGGGCGCCATCATCGTCGAGCTGTTCATCGGCGGCCTGCCGGCGTTCCAGAAGTTCGGTTTCCCGTTCCTGACATCGACCGAATGGGATCCGGTGCAGGAGGAGTTCGGCGCCGCCGTGTCGATCTTCGGCACCGTCACGACCGCCGTGCTGGCCTTGCTGCTGTCCGTGCCGATCGCCTTCGGGATCGCATTCTACCTGACCGAGCTGGCCCCGCAATGGTTGCGCCGCCCGGTCGGCACCGCGATCGAGCTGCTCGCGGCCGTGCCCTCGATCATCTACGGCATGTGGGGCTTCTTCGTGATCGTGCCGTTGATGGCGCAATACGTTCAACCGGCGATCATCGACAGCATCGGCGAACTGCCCGTGATCGGCGGCCTGTTCCAGGGGCCGGCATTCGGCACCGGCATCTTCACCGCCGCGCTGATCCTCGCGGTCATGATCATCCCGTTCATCGCCGCCACGATGCGCGATGTGTTCCTGACCGTACCGCCCGTCTTCAAGGAAAGCGCCTACGGCCTGGGCTGCACCACCTGGGAGGTGATGCGCGCGATCGTGATCCCCTACACGCGGGTTTCGGTGGTCGGCGGCATCATGCTGGGCCTCGGCCGGGCGCTCGGCGAAACGATGGCGGTGACCTTCGTGATCGGCAACACCAACCGCATCGCCACCACCCTGTTCGGCCCCGGCAACACGATCGCCTCGATCGTGGCGCTGGAGTTTCCGGAAAGCCAGGCTGGCAGCCTGAAGCTCGCCTCCTTGCTGGCGCTCGGTTTCATTCTGTTCGTTATCTCCTTCATCGTGCTGGCGATATCGCGCATTCTCCTCCGTCCGCGGCTGAAGGGCTGATCCGATGAGCGCGACCCTTACCGCCACCGGCCCGGCGAAGAACATCAAGGTGGCCGAGGCGCTCGGCCGCAATCGCAAGCGCAGCGATGTCATCGTCAAGAGTCTCTGCTACGCTGCCACCGGTCTCGGCCTGATCCTGCTGGCCTCGATCCTGGCCACACTGCTGATCCGCGGCTTCAGCGGCATCGGCCTGTCGGTCTTCACCGAGATCACCAAGCCCCCCGGCTCGAACGGCGGATTGCTCAACGCCATCGTCGGCAGCCTGATCCAGACCGTGATCGGGGTCGCCGTCGGCACGCCGATCGGCCTGCTGGTCGGCACTTATCTCGCCGAATATGCCCAGGGCTCCCTGCTCGGCAACGCCGTTCGCTTCGTGTCGGACGTGCTGCTGTCCGCCCCTTCCATCCTGATCGGTCTGTTCATCTACCAGTTGATCGTCGCCCCGTTCGGCGGGTTCTCCGGCTTCGCCGGCTGTATCGCGCTGGCGGTGATCGTGATCCCGATCGTGGTACGCACCACCGAGGACATGCTGAGCCTGATCCCGACCGCCATGCGTGAGGCGGCGGTGGCGCTGGGTGCGCCGAAATGGAAGATGATCGTGCTGATCTGCTATCGCGCGGCGAAGGACGGCATCGTCACCGGCATCCTGCTGGCGCTGGCCCGCGTGGCCGGTGAGACCGCGCCGCTGCTGTTCACCAGCCTGGGCAATCTGAACTGGTCGCTGAGCCTGGCCAAGCCGATGTCCAGCCTGCCGGTGACCATCTACCAGTATGCCGGATCCGCGTTCGATGACTGGGTCCAACTGGCCTGGGTCGGCGCGCTGCTGATCACCTTCGGCGTGCTGGCGATCAACATCCTGGCACGCGTCGTGCTTCGTGGCGGAAAGTGACATGAACGATCCGGTTCAACCCATTCCCGGTCAACCCTCGGAAAAAAGCACCATGAGCACCTCGACAACGGCGACCCCAAAGGCAGACCCTCAATCGGCAGGGTTGGGTGGCTTGCAGGCCAATCCGGCGGCGGCGCTCAATCCCGCGCGGATTTCCATCCGGAACCTGGATTTCTTCTACGGCACGAACAAGGCGCTGAAGGGCGTCAACCTGGATTTTCCGGCGCGCCAGGTTACCGGCATGATCGGCCCGTCCGGCTGCGGCAAGTCCACGCTGCTGCGGATACTGAACCGTATGTACGATCTGTATCCCGGCCAGCGCGCCGCCGGACAGGTGATGATGGACGGGCAGAACATCATCGATCCGGGGTTCGACCTGAACGCCCTGCGCTCACGCATCGGCATGGTGTTCCAGAAGCCGACACCGTTCCCGATGACGATCTATGAAAACATCGCCTTCGGTGTGAAGTTGCACGAGAAACTGTCCAGGGCCGAGATGGACGAGCGAGTTGAATGGTCGCTGACCCGCGGTGCGCTATGGGGCGAGGTGAAGGATCGGCTGAACACCTCCGCCATGGGGCTGTCGGGCGGCCAGCAGCAGCGGCTGTGCATCGCGCGCACCATCGCCGTGCGCCCCGAGGTGATCCTGCTCGACGAACCGACCAGCGCGCTCGACCCGATCAGCACACTGAAGATCGAGGAACTGATCGACGAGCTGAAGCACGACTTCACCATCGCCATCGTGACCCACAACATGCAGCAGGCGGCCCGCTGCGCGGATCAGGTGGCGTTCTTCTATCTCGGCGAAATGGTGGAAGTGGACAGCGCCGCGAAGCTGTTCACCGCACCGAAGGAACGCCGCACCCAGGAATACATCACCGGCCGGTTCGGCTGAGCGGGAAC
>CAINEA010001028.1 GCA_903847525.1 uncultured Acetobacteraceae bacterium
CAACCTCCTCGGCCGTGGCGATCCCGATCCAGATCGTCCCTCCAAAATCCATCCGGTCCGCCCCCTCGTCCAACTCGATCAGCACGGCCAAAGCATGCGTCGCGTCGGACTGGTGCCGGGCCACCATCGCCGCCTGCTCGACGATCTCCTGGTTCAGTTCCTCGGCGGCGGAAACATGCGTCAGCCCGATCGCCTCGAACAGCTGGTGCCGGTCGCGCGCCACGATGCCCCGGCGAAACACGTGCTCCGCCCCCGGCAGCGGAGTGAACCGCGCCGCCATCTGCCCGCCGGTGAAAGTTTCCACCAGCGTCAGGGTCGCCTTCTGGGCCAATAGTTCGGCCAGCAGCACGCCTTCCAGCGTCTGGTCGTCCTCCGCCATGATGAAATTGCCGAGACGTTTGCGCACCTCGGCCTGGATCGGCGCCAGCTTGCGGTTCACGTCGGCCATGTCGGCGCCACGGATGGTGATCTTGGTTTCCAGCTGCGGGTAATGCGCCCGGAACCCCATCTTCACGCTGCCGTCCGGCACGATGTCCTCGATGCCGGTCAGCAGGCTGTCGGCGTGGGATTCGCCGATGCCATAGGAATGGAACCGCTTCAGGTAGATCGAGGTCTGGATGCCCGCGCGTTCCAGCAGCCGGGGGATGATCTGCTCCTCCAGCATCCGGCGCAGTTCGCGCGGCACGCCGGGGGTGAAGAAGAAGCGGGCCTTGCCGATATCCAGCGCGAAGCCGCAGGCGGTGCCGATCGGGTTGTCGATGAACTCGGCCGTGGCCGGCAGCATCGCCTGCTTGCGGTTGTTGGGCGGCATGATGCGGCTGCGGCGGGAGAAGAATTCCTCCATCCGCGCCAGCCATTCCTCATGCAGCACCAGCCCCACCCCGGCCGCCTGGGCGGCGATCTCCTGCGACAGGTCGTCCAAGGTCGGCCCAAGCCCGCCATTGACGATCACGATGTCCGCCCGCTCGGACGCCAGCCTGAACGCGCTCAGCAGCGCCTCCCGGTCGTCCCCCACCGTGGTACCCCAGATCACCGTCAGCCCCGCGTCTTCCAGCTTCTGGCTCATATAGGAGAAATTGCTGTTGACGATCTTCCCGGTAAGAACTTCGTCGCCGGTGCAGAGGATTTCGATGCGCATGATGGACCTGTTTCTCGCTGAGTTCTGTTGGGCTTAGACCGGGTTCGGCTCCGTGACCAGCTAGGCGGTCAAACCGGCATCCGCCGGCGCTGGTGTGCGCGGCCGATCCGCGCGGTCTGCTCGTCATGCCCGGCGATCACCCGCACGCCCTCGTCCAGCCGCGCGGCGATGTTCCCCGGCGTGCAGGCCTCCAGGAACGCCAGCCCGTTCGCCCGGCAGGCCGCGAAGATGCGGTCCCGCGCCGCCCGCATTTCCGGCGGATAGGGATCGTTGCGGATCGTCGTGTAACCCAGCGACAAACCCAGATCCCCCGGCCCGATCTCGGCGAACCCCAGCCCCGGCACGGCGCAGATCGCCTCCACGTTCGCCACCCCCTCGGGGCTCTCGATCTTCACCCCCAGCAGCAACTCCCCCTCCGGGTTCAACGGCCAAGGGTCGGCCCGGCGCATATAGTCCTGCTCGGACAACCCCCAAATCGGCGCCGCACTCCCCTCGGACCCGCGCCCCCGTGTCCCAACTCCCAGCAATCCCGCGCCCGCCACCGGCCGCACGGCCCCATCCAGCCGCGCCAGCGGCGACGGCAGGGCCGGGTCCTGCCCGCCCAGATGATGCGGATAGCGGCAGGCCTCCACGAACGCACGCACGGCATCCGCACCCTCCGCCTGGCACAGCAGGATGCCATGCGCCCCCCGCCCGAGGATCTGCCGGAACTGCCACGCATTGAACCGCACATTGGCCTCGTCGGTGCCGTTCACCGGCGCCTCCACGATCACTGCCGGCGTCGGATGGCCCGATCGCGTCGGCCCTGCCGCGGCCAGCCCGCGCATATAGGCCTCCAGCCCCGTCATATCGAAGGCGCCGTGCTCCATCCCGACATTGATGTAGTCGGCCCAGGTGCCGGCATCCTCCACGCCCTGGGCATGGGTCAGCACATGCCCAGAATGGGCGCCGGTGTAGTAGATCGCCTGGCCCTCGGCCAACAGGGCGACGGCACGGTTGATGCGGCCTGGCATCCGGTCTCCTCCCCTCTGATCCACGTCTCGACTTTCCGTCATCCTCAACCCGGCGTCCTCAGGTGACAAGCCGCCCGCGTTGTCGGAAAACGGCGCGGCAAACCAAGCGAGGCCCGCGATGCTGAAAGTGCTATGCGCCGATGGCGGCGGCTTGATCGACGCCCCCCCGATCGGTCCGCTGCCGGTCGGGCCCTGGATCGACCTGCTGTCCCCCACGCCGGAGGAAACGGCGCTGCTGGAATCCGAAACCGGCCTGAACATCGCCTCCCGCGACCAGTTATCGGAGATCGAAAGCTCGTCCCGCCTGTCCGAACGCGACGGCGTGCTCTATCTCAGCATCCCCGTGGTCTCGCACGACGCCCAGGGCCTCGCGGTCTCCTCCCAGGTCGGCATCGTGTTGTCGGAACGCCGGCTGCTGACGATCCGCTTCGGCGAGGTGCCAGGCTTCATCGCTTTCGTGCACACCCTCTCGACCTTGCCTCCGCAGACCCCCGCCGCGGTATTCGTCGGCCTGCTCGAAGCCTTGGTGGACCGCACCGCGGACCAGTTGGAACGCGTCCGCGACGAGATGGACAGCACCGCCAACCGCATCTTCCTGCGTCATTCCGGCACCATGGGCCCCAGCCAGGACAACCAGGAACTGCGCCAGGCGCTGCAAAAGGTCAGCCTGACTGGAGATTTCGTTTCGCGTCTGCACGATACGCTGCTGGTGATGGGCCGCATCGTCGGCTATGTCGGCACCATCGGCCCGGAATGGTTTCCCGCCGCCCTGCGCCTGCGCCTGAAGACCCTTCGCCAGGACATCGTTTCGCTGAAGGATTTCGATGGCCACCTCTCGCAAAAGGTGCAGTTCCTGCTCGATGCGATCCTCGGCTTCATCAACATCGCCCAGAACCACATCATCAAGGTCCTCGCGGTCGTCGGCACTGTCGGCGTCCCGCCCACCCTGATCGCCAGCATCTACGGCATGAATTTCGAGGCGATGCCGGAACTGAAATCCGTCTACGGGTATCCCCTCGCCCTCTGCGCCATTGTCGTCAGCGCCATCCTGCCGCTGTGGTGGTTCAAGCGCCGCGGCTGGCTGTAGGCGCACACGGCCCGGGTCGGCAAAGCCATGGATCGGCCGGAAGCAACCGGCCGATCCGGCGCTGGCCGGTTAGGTCTTCACGAACGCACAGCCGCCTTCGCTCAGCGGCCGCCATGCCTCGTCGGCCGGTGTCGTCGCGACCAGCTTGTAGATGTCCCATTCGTGCCGGCTTTCCGCCGGGGTCTTGGTCGTGAACAGATAGGTCGGATGCATCTTCCGCCCATCCACGCGGATCTTGCCCTGGCCGAAACAATCGTCATCCGTCGGAATGGCTTTC
The DNA here is from genome assembly GCA_903847525.1 of uncultured Acetobacteraceae bacterium. Lineage (GTDB taxonomy): Bacteria > Pseudomonadota > Alphaproteobacteria > Acetobacterales > Acetobacteraceae > PALSA-911. The sequence goes on from CAINEA010001028.1 coordinate 3,516, forward strand.
ATCCGGTCCACCAACGCCACGCCGTCGGCCTTCGCTGCGGCCGGCCCCATATCCTGCACCGCCTTCAGGTAATGCAGCGCGGCGGAGTAGTTGCCCGCCTGCGCCATGTTCGGCCACAGGGTCACCTTACTCTTGATACGGTTCTGGAAGGCCCGCGTGCGGTCGTTCAGGTCCCAGTAATAGGTCTCGGACATGTACAGCCCCTGCGCCATCTCCAGCCCCATCGCGTGGATGTCGGTGGAGAACACCACCAGCGCCGCCATCTTCATCTTGGCGGGGATGCCGAATTCCCGTGCCTGCTTCACGATGTTGATCAGGTCGGAGCCCGCCCCGGCAATGCCCAGCACCTTGGCGCCGGAGCTCTGCGCCTCGATCAGCGGGCTGGAGAAATCCGTCGATTCCGGGAACGGATACAGATGCGCCCCGACAACCTTGCCGCCGGCCGCTTCGACCAGGCGCGTCGTATCGCGCTGATAGGCCAGGCCCGCCGCATAGTTCGGCGTGATGAAGAACCAGCTGTCACCGCCGGCCTTGATCATCGCGCCGCCCGTGGATTTGGCCTCCATATAGGAATCGTACACCCACTGCACGGTATTCGGGGAACAGGATTTCCCGGTCAGGTCGGACGTCGCCGCCGCCGTGGTCAGGAACACCTTGTTCTTCTCCCGGCACAGGCTGCTCAGCGCCAGCGCCACCGCCGAAGACGGGCCATCCAGCACCAGATCCACCCCATCCTGGTCGATCCACTGCCGCGCGATCGACACGCCGATATCCGGCTTGTTCTGATGATCTGCCGTAACGATTTGAACCTCGAAGCCGCCGGCATTGAACTCCTGCACCGCCTGCTTCGCGCAGGCCACGCCGTTCAGCCCGGTGATGTCCCGGTACGGGCCGGACTGGTCGTTGATCACCCCGATCTTGATGACGGGCTTGCCTTGCGCGCGGGCGCGGCCAGGCGATGCCAGGGCGGCAGCCGAAGCTGCCCCCAGCATGGTGCGGCGGGTGATGGTCATCGTCGTTCTCCCTGATGGCCGTCCTTCGTAGTGTCGGCGGCGATTTCGGTACGCTAGGCGACGCCGCCGTTACCACGCAACAGCCCGGGAAAATCGTCGGCTACCCTTTCTTCGGCGTCCAGCCATACGCCTTGGCGCAGGCGCCGCCCATCAGCATCGCCCGCTCGGTGGCGCTCAGGCGGTCGGTGTTCAGAAACGGCTCGACGGCCTGCTCGTAATTCACCACAGCGAACGCACGCGTCCAGTCCGTGCCCCACAGGCAGCGATCGAAGCCCCAGGCATCGAACACGCGGGCCAGAGGGTCCCAGATGTCCGGATACGGAAACGGCGCCTTGGACAGCGTGCAGGCGCCGCTGACCTTGATCACCGCGTTCGGGCGCCTGGCGAGTTCCAGCACCTTCGGCAGGTCCGCCCAGGGCTCGGGCGGCGCCGGCGGCACGCGCGGCTGCATTATGCCGAGATGGTCGATGATGAAGCGCGTACCGGGATGGCGATCGATCAGTGCCGTTCCCACGTCCAGATTGCCCCAGAACAGGATATTGACCGGAAGGTCATGATGCGCGGCCGCGCGCAGAATCCGGTCCAGGCCCGGATCGGTCGCCTCCCTCCCCGCCTCTTTCGGCAGCATGATGCGCACGCCGACCGCGCCCGGGGTCTGCTTCCACGCAGCGATGACATCCGCCACCGCCGGATCGTCCGGGTTCACCGGCTTGACGATGGCGAACCGGTTCGGATGCGCCTTCTGCACCTCCACCGCATAGCTGGCGTCGTACTGGTACAGGCCAAAGGCGGAGATGAAGATCGCGCCATCGACGCCGACCTTGTCCATCGCCGCCACCATCTCGTCGCCCGTGACGTGCTCGGGCCAGTTCGGCACGCTGTGCCACGGCCGCTTCGCCGTGTTCGCCTCATAGGCATGGACCTGTGAATCGATGATCGTCATCTTGGAAGCTCCCCTGTGCGGCCGGAGTTTGGCGATCACCGCAGCTTCGTGTCCAGAGCACCGGGCCCTGGCGGTTGCCGGCCCCAAGGTGGTAGGCCCGGTGCAGGCATGTGCGCGTATCGAATATGGCCGGCGCCGGCGGCCGAACCGGAAGGGAGACCCATGTTGGATCCGATCGCCTACAAGATCCTGTCGGCCCCGGAGCTGCGGCAGATGCGGCAGGACGGCTTTTTCGACGGCTCGCCTGTCGATGTTGCCGATGGCTACATCCACCTGTCGCGCCGATCCCAGCTTGCCGCGACGCTGGACAAGCATTTCCGCCATGTCGATGGCCTGATGCTCGCCGCCGTGGACCTGTCGCTTCTCGGCGACACCGTTCGATGGGAGCCCGCCCGCGGCGGCCAGCTCTTCCCGCACATCTACGGTCCCTTGCCGATCGCGGCGGTGGTATCGGTCGCCCCCCTGGAACGAAACCCCGACGGGTCGGTCCGCCTGCCGGCCTAGCCCGCGCCGGCAGGCCTCCGCCCGATCGACAAGCCGAAACCGAGGGCGGGCCATTTAATCCAGTCGACCATTCCGTTTCCCGCAAGGATGCTCTAGCCAACCCGCACAGGTGACGGCAGCCTTGCCGCACCGATAGCAGAGGCCATGCCGGCAACGGTGCCCTTCACCCGCCCTGGACAACCAAGAGAGGAACGCCCTTCATGATCCACCGCCGTCACGTCATCGCCGCAGGCAGCGCCAGTCTCGCGACCACGATCCTCCTCCGACCGGTCGCCGCGGCAGCACGGCGGCGCGCCTCGGGACGAGTGGACATCACGCTGACCCAGGTAGCCTTCATCGGCAGCGGCGGCTGGGGCGACGCCACCCTCAAGTTCGGAGGGCGAACCTTTAATTTCCGGATCCACGGCCTGGGCGTTGGCGGCTTCGGCGTATCGCGCCTGCGCGCCACGGGAGATGTCTACGGGCTGAACCGCGTCGAGGATTTCACCGGCACCTACCTGCAACTCCGCGCCGGGGCGGTGGCAGGCGACGCGCAAGTTCGGGGCACGCTGATCCTGCGAAATTCCGCCGGCGTCGAACTGCAACTCCGGCCGCAGCGCCAGGGCGTGGCCCTGAACGTCGGCGCGGATGGATTGTTGTTCCAGCCTAGGCCGTGTGGACGGAATCCCTGACATGCTTTTTTGACGGGTTCCCGAATCGGGTTTTGTTCGAATCACTGCGTG
>CAINEA010001029.1 GCA_903847525.1 uncultured Acetobacteraceae bacterium
GATCGTATCGCCATTACCTGCCGAGATGACGTAGTTGCCGCTGCCGGAAACCGACACGAAATTGGCGCCCGCACCAGCGGCAACCGTGCCAGCGCCCGAGGCGAAGATCGTATCGTTCCCCGTCGCCGTTGAAATCAGGTAATTCCCGGTGGCGTTCACATTGTTGTCGCCGCCGGTCGCGGCGACGGTGCCGGTGCCAGAGACCAGGATCGTGGCGCCCTGATCCCCGGACAGGACCTGCGTGTTCGAGGCTGTGACGGTGTCAGGGCTCGATGTGACGTTGACGACGTAGTTCCACTGCGGGCTGCCCACGACGAAGGTCGGTTTGCCGCCCGCCCCGACGATACCCAGCTCGCTCGCCGTCGTGACGGTCGGAGCTGCGCCTACGGCCGACCCCGCCGTCACCGTGCTTACAGAAAGGGTCCCACCGATGCTGGCGTTAAGCTGGTTAAGCACCGACGCCATCTGCTGCGCCAGCTTCAGGTAATCGCCAGCGCCCGTGGACACGACAATGTTGCCACCAGCGGTACCGGGCACTGTTATTCCAGGTGTCGTCACCATTACCTACTCCGCCTGGGCAACGCGCCCGCCGCCTCTGAATCGCCGAATTATGGCCTAATGTCTGTTTTTTGCAACCACTTTTCTTGTGGCGAATCCCCCTGCCTCACGGCCTGAGCGTCATCGACCAAAATCGTCCCGCTTTTATCCCCCGCGTCCTTGGCATGCTTCAAAACATTTTGGGAGGGGGTCTGTCAATCTCTCCTTTTGTTCAGAGTGGCATTTACACCAAAAAAGCGGCATCTGAACGGGCGCACGGCATGGTATTTAGCCGTTCGTGCGCCGAACACATCGGATCGCCGGTGCAACCGGCGACAAAGCAGGAAGACTGACCGTACGCGCCTGGTCCATCCCCGGAGCGAATCCGATACCGTTCGGCCCCAACGGCGGTCCGGGGGCGCCGAAAACAAGGTTTCCCGGGCATTCTGCCGCAGCATGGACCATTACCACCCGCTAATTGTCGAAAAAATGGAATTTTACCTATAATTTTTACCTGTAATTTAGATGAATAACCCGATTCCGACGGCCTCACCGTCCGTTCACGTAGCGGGACGGCGGCCGATCCAGATCGGAGGCATCAACCCCGACGGATGGATTTTGCCACTCCAGCTTGATGCAATCACAATTCCGTCAACACTGGCCGGCGCTTCTCCATGAAGGGCGTCGTCCTTCGGTGAAATCCTGGCTATCGAAGCACACAGAGACCGTGCGCTTCAGCGTCCGAATGGTCAGCGGCGCATTGTCGAAAATTGTCGTGCGATACGTCCGAGTAAAGGATTCCAGCGCCCCGGCCGCCACCGCACGGTCGATCGGGCCCATCGCCAGCCCGTCATCCCTATCGAAATGCCGGGCGATGAAGGAAATTTCCTTGGTGAAAGCGGGTCCGACCATGTCCATCGGCTTCTTCACCCCCGCGGAGCCGTAACCTACGCCGAGTCGCGCCGCCGGCACTCCGAATTTCGACCCGGCCGACGCGATGCGCAGGTCGCAACAGATCGCGATCGTTGGCTTGGTGCAAGCCGCCGGACATGCCATCGCGTGCTCGCTGATACGGTCGCCTTTCTCATTTTCCTTTTGTCAAGTGCATGTTTTTTCGAATTGGGAGATATCCTTACCCGAGACGAACGTCGCATCGCCGGCTTATTGAACACGATTCAGCCGATCGGTCCGTCGATTTGGGCAAGCATGTTCTTCGTCCGTAGCGGCAGCGCCCGGGCGTCGTTTATGATAGGTTTCCTTCCGCCGCCGGGCTCGGAACCCGAGCGACACGGGCTGGATCGATACGGACCCAGACCGCCTGCTCCACCTCGTAGATGGTCGTCGGCGGTGTGGTGACCCGCAATTTGAGGTCGCCATTGACTGGACGCACGACGTACTCCCAGTATTCCCCGAGATAAGCGCGCTCCGTCACTTTTCCTTCGACCCACCAGCCAGCGCCGTCCGAACGGCTGGAAGCGATCTCGATCGTCTGCGGCCGAACCGAGAAACTGGCTGCCCCGCTCAAGCTGGCGGAGTCAGGCGCCGACCCCAGGGGGACCGTGAAGCCGGGAAACACGATCTGGTCACCGTCCACCTGCCCGTCCAAAAAATTGGTCCGTCCGATGAAACCCGCGACAAACCGGGTGCGCGGTCTATTATATAGAGATACAGGGTCGTCCACCTGATCGATCCGGCCGTGGTTCATCACCACGATGCGGTCCGACGTCACCATTGCCTCCGCCTGGTCGTGCGTCACGTAGACGGTGGTGATGTGGAACTGGTCGTGCAGGCGGCGGATTTCGCTGCGCATTTCCTCGCGCAGATTGGCGTCGAGATTGGACAGCGGCTCATCCAGCAACAGCACCTCCGGCTCGATCACAATCGCTCGGGCCAACGCGACGCGCTGCTGCTGCCCGCCGGACAGCTCCGCGGGATAGCGGTCCTTCAGATGTCGCAACTGCACGGTGTCCAGAATGCGGTTCACCCGTTCGGTGATCTCCGCGTTGCCCAGCTTGCGTAGCTTCAGGCCGAAGGCCACGTTCTCGCCCACCGTCATGTTGGGCCAGATGGCGTAGCTCTGGAAGATCATCGACATCGACCGCTTTTCCGGCGGTACGACGGTGGACGGGTTGGAGATCGTCTGCCCGTTCACGGCGATGCTGCCGGCCGTGGGCTTCATGAACCCGGCGATCATCCGCAGCGTCGTCGTCTTGCCGCAGCCCGAGGGCCCCAGCAGCGAGACGAACTCACCCTGGTGCAGCGAAAGATCGACGTCGACCACCGCCGGCACGGGCCCGAAGCTCTTGCCCAAGCCGTGGAGGGACAATTTGACGTTTTGTGCGTGTCTCATTGACGCTCCCGGCGCAGCATGAAATCGCGCCCAAGCAGGGCGGAGGCGAGTCCGACGATCACCAGTGTCGCGGCCAGCA
>CAINEA010001030.1 GCA_903847525.1 uncultured Acetobacteraceae bacterium
CGGCTATACGGCGACGATTACTGGAAGGCATTCGCCGAGCTGAAGCCGCGCGGCTTCGACAGCTATGTGCAGCAATACGACCGGCTGGTCAGTGGCCAGGACGCGATCGCGCATACGGCGCAGCTGTCCGGCTTCCTGCTGGCCAAGGCCAAGGGGGCGCCGATCGAATTCGTGTTTCCCGAGGAGGGCATGGTCAACACGCCCGGCTTCATGGGCCTGGTGGCCGAGGCGCCGCATCCGAACGCGGCGCAACTGTTCATGGACTGGTTCCTGTCCAAGCACGGCCAGAAGATCTACGACACCATCATGCTGCTGAATTCGCCGCGTGACGATGCGGAACCGCCGCCGGGCGGCAAGCCGGTCAGCGAATTCAAGCTGCTGTACCCGGCCGACTGGCAGGTCTTCCTCGGCACGCACGGCCAGTTCGTCAAGGAATGGGACAAGATCACCGGCGTGCGCTGAGGCGCCTGGCATGTCCGGCCAGGTGACGGCATTGCCGGGCAAGGTCTGCGCGAAACTTGGGGTCGGCGGCCTGCTGATGGCGATGGTGCTGCTGCTATGCGGCGCGCTGGTGATTTACCCCGTCGTGTTTCTGGTCGCGGAGTCGCTCAACACCGGCGAGCCCGGCGTGTTTCCGCCGCCGGAGATGAGCCTAAGCAACTTCGCCGCCATCGGCGAGGATATCGGCGTTATCGGCGACACGCTGCTGGTGGCGGCGCTGGCTACGGTGATGGCGGTGACGATGGGGTTCGTGCTGGCCTGGATCCTCAGCCGCACCAACATTGTCGGCCGGGCGAAGCTGGAGCGGCTGATGGAGCTGCCGTACTACATGACCCCTCTGGTCGGCGCGATGGCCTGGGGGATATTGGCCGGGCCGAAGACCGGGCTGCTCAACCAGCTCTGGCACCTGGCCGGCGGTGGCGGCGACCTGTTCGATATCTACACACCGCTGGGGATCGCCTGGGTGATGGCGCTGTTCGAGGGCACGGTAGCCTTCGTGATGATTTCGGCGGCGATGAAATCGATGGACCCGGCGCTGGAGGAAAGCTCCCGCGTGCTGGGTGCGGGCAAGCTGCACACGATGCTGCACGTTACCCTGCCGCTGGTGGCGCCGGGCGTGGCGAGTGCGGCGGTGTTCGTGTTCGCGGAGATGCTGGGGGCCTTTGCCGCCGCGTTCGTGCTGGGCATTCCCGGGCGGTTCTATGTCGTGACCACGGCGATCTGGCAATCGACTCAGTCCTATCCACCGGAGTACGGCCGGGCCGCGGCGCTCGGCCTGTCGCTGTTCGCGGCGATGGTGATCACGCTGACCTTTTCGAAACTGATCCTGCGCCGGGGCAGCCATGCCACGATCACCGGCAAGGCGTTCCGGCCGCGCCGGATCGATGCCGGATCAGCCCGTTGGCTGCTGCTGGCGATCGCCTGGGGCTACGTTCTGCTGGCGGTCGTGCTGCCGGTGGGGGCGCTGCTGCTGACCTCGTTTCAGAAGTTCGCCACCGTGGTGCTGTCGGACAGCATTTTCACACTGGCGAACTACCAGACGGCGCTGAGCACGGGGACCCTGGGCCAGGCCTTCGTCAACAGCCTGATCCTCGGCCTGTCAGTCGCCAGCATCGGTGTGCCGTTGATCGGCGTGCTGACCTGGATCATCTACCGCTCCCGTCTGCCGGGCGGGGTGTTCATCGAATACGTGGCGATGTTTCCCCAGGCGGTGCCGCGACTGGTGTTCGGGCTGGGGCTGCTGTGGGCGTGGATCAACATCCCGATCCCGATCTACGGCACGCTCTGGCTGCTGGGGATCGCCTATTTCACCGTGTTCCTGCCCTTGGGGCTGCGTACCATGGCCGGCGTGATCATGCAGGTGGATCGCAGCCTGGAGGAATGCGCGCGGGTCTGCGGCGCTTCCTGGGCGCACCAGATGCGGACAATCTCCCTGCCGCTGCTGCGGCCGGGGCTGGCGGCGGCGTGGCTGCTGATCCTGATTGCCTCGATCCGCGAGCTCGGCGCGTCGATCTTCCTGATGGGGCCGCAATCCAAGGTCGTGTCGCCGGCGATCATCAACGCCTGGCTGACCTCCAGTTCAGAACTTTCTGCGGCGATGGCGATGCTGTTGACCGGCACCGTGTTCGCCGGCGTGTTGCTGCTGTTCCTGTTCGCGCGCAATTTCTCTCCCAACCAGGAATGATCGTCCAGATATGACGAATACCTAGATGACGAATAACGGAAGCGACGCGCGTATCGAGGTTATCGATCTCGTGGTGCGCTATGGCGACGTGCTCGCGGTGCAGGGTGTCGGGTTCGCGATCCAGCCTGGGGAGCTGGTGACGCTGCTCGGCCCGTCCGGCTGCGGCAAGACCACCACCTTGCGCTCGATCGCCGGGCTGGAAGACCCGGTCGGCGGCACCATCCGGCTGAACGGTGCTGTGGCGTATTCAGCGGCGGAGCGGACGAATCTGCCGGCCGAGAAGCGCGGCCTGTCGATGGTGTTCCAGTCCTACGCAATCTGGCCGCATATGACGGTGGCCGAAAACGTTGCCTATGGGCTGAAGGTGCGCAGGCTGCCGCGCGCCGAGGTGGAGGCGAATGTTCGCCGCGTGCTCGATCTCGTGCAGATGACAACCTATGCGGACCGGCCGGCCTCGAAGCTGTCGGGCGGGCAGCAACAGCGCATCGCGGTGGCGCGGGCGATCGCGTTCTCGCCGAACGTGCTGCTGTTCGATGAGCCGCTGTCGAACCTGGATGCCAAATTGCGGGCGGAGATGCGGGTGGAACTGCGTGAGTTGCAGCGCCGGCTGGACATCACCGCGCTGTATGTGACGCACGATCAGGAAGAGGCGCTGGCGATTTCCGACCGGGTGATCGTGATGAACCATGGCCGGATCGAACAGATCGGCTCACCCGAGCAGGTGTACAACCGCCCATGCAGCCTGTTCGTGGCGGATTTCGTCGGCGCCGCTAATTTGATTACCGGGGAGATGCTCAGCCCGCCGGACGGCGATGGCCGGGTGGCGTTCGTGACCGAGGGGGGCGTGAAGCTGCAGGCGCATGATTGGCAGAAGGTCGCCGGCACACGGCTCCAGACCGCACCCACGGGGGCGACCAAGACGGGGACAACGAAGGCGGGGGAGCGCACGGTGGCCTTGCATTCCGCGTATATCCGCCTAGAGCCGGTCAATGGCGCGGACGGCGCCGGGGTAGCCCATGTGGCCGGGCGGGCGGGTGCGATGAACCTGTCGTACGGAACCATTCACCGGCGGATGTTCCACGGCGACTTCATTCAATACGTGGTGGACTGGCCGGCGGGGCAGTTGATCGTTCGCCGCCCGCCGACCGAGATGATCGCGGAAAACCAGAAGGTTCGCATCCAGTTTGCCGCCGAGCATTGCGTTCTGTTGTAGGCGCCGATGGCTACGGGGGCTTTGGGCTACCCCGGGGCCCATTCGTGCAGCGGAGGTCAGGAGCCTTTGGTCAGATCGGCGAGGAGCTTGATCGCGTCATCCCGTTCGTCGAAGCGGACGCCGCTATCGACGATCGGCTTGAGAATCTTGCCTGCCTCGGCGGTCTGGCCGGTTTTCTGCAGCGCGACCGCATAGTGATAGGCAATCCGCGGATCGTTACCGGCCTCGCCATAGGCCTGGCGCAGCAATACCACCGCGGTTGGGGAGGCGCCGTCCGCCAGCAGGATCCAGCCGAGCGTATCGGCGACATCCGCGATGGGTAGCAGGATATAGGCCTGCTGCGCGGTCGCCAGGGCCCGCTTGTCACCGAGTTGCTGATACAGCCAGGCCAGGTTGTTGAGATATTTCGGATCGCGCGGGCGCATACCGAGCAGGACCTGGAAATCCTGCACCGCTTCGCCATAGCGTCGGGCAGCCATGTTGACCTCGGCCAGAAACCGCCGTGCGTCCTCGTCGTTGGGGTTTGTCTTGACCCAGGCGCGCAGCATCGCATTCGCACCGTCGGCATTGCCCGACGCGAATTGCGCCGAGCCCAGGCGGATCATCAGCGCGGTGGGCGGGTTGGTGAATTGTTTCATCGCCTTGGTATAGGCGGCGACGGCCTGGTCCCATTGTTTCGTGGCCATGTAGACATCGCCGCGCAGCGCCTGGGCGAGAGGGAAGTCGCTGTTCAGCCGTTCGAATTTCTCCACGGTGATCAGCGCCGGCTCGATCCCGCCGGCTTTGAGGTCCATCGACACCAGGTCTTCCATCAGCGGGAAGGCCCGCGGGTCGATTTTCAATCCATCCGTCAATGTGTTTCGCGCGCTTTCGAGCGAATTCAGGCTGACCTGCAAGCCGGCGAGCGTGCGGCGCACGGTCATGTCGGTGCGATCACGATCGAGCAAGGCCGCGTAGGTATCGCGCGCATCCTTGGACCGGCCCGAGGCAAGTTGCGCGCGGGCCACCGAAACCAGCAGGTCCGTCGGGATGAGAGCGAGTTGCCGGTCCGCGCCAAGCAGTTCCAGCGCCTTCTTCGGCTCGTTGAGCCGGACATACAAATTCGCCATGGCCGCGGTGATGCGGTTGTTAGACGGCGAGGCCTGCCGCGCCCGCTCGAGGGCTTCGATGGCCTGGGGAATTTTGCCGGCCCCGACGAGGCTGCCGACATACATGGACAAGGCCGGGTCAGAGGCCGGGCTCTTGCTCAGGATTTCCGCGAGCAGCCGATCCGCCTCATCTTTTTGACCCGCCATGAGGGCGAGCCGGGCCAAGTTGAACTTGGCGAGATCGAAATCGGGTGAGCGACGGGTAACGTCCAGCAGTTTGGCGCGCGCCCCGTCGATATCGAGGCGTGCCATGAGCAGCACCGCTTCCAGATTGCCGACCGTGGGCGCGTCGCCCAACGCGGCCTTGATCTGGGCCAGAACGGCCTCGGCCTTGGAAAGGTCCCCGGTTGCCAGTGCAGCGGCAAAAAGCTGCTCGCTGACCGCCGTATCCGTCGGTGCCAGGCGCAGCGTGCGTTCGAGATCGATGATCGCCGCATCGGTTTCGCCGGCCCGCAAATGGGCGCTGGCCAATCGCGAGTTCACGCCGACATTGTCGGGCGCCAGCAGTTGGGCCCGTCCGAACGCCTCGACCGCTTCGCTCGACTGGCCGTTCATGCTGAAGGCACGGCCGAGCAGGTCGTAGATGTCCGCGTCCGCCCTGCCCGCCGCGACGGCCCTGTTGAGGGAGGCGATGACGGGGACCGGCTTGTGTTTCAGCAACTGAATGCGCGCCAGCATCTTGACACCATCCAGGTCGTTCGGTTCACGGCCATTGTAGCGGATCGCCGCGTCCTCGGCTTGTTCCAACAGGCCGAGCTTTTGTTTGACGACCGCCTGCAGGTAATAGGCCCGCGGCAGGCGCGCGAGATAGCGGTCGATCTTGGCCAGATTTGCGTCAGCGGTGACAAAATCCTGCGCCCGGGCCGCCAGCAGCGCCTTCGTGAAGATCGCCGTGACATCGTTGGGCCTGAAAGCCAGCACGGCTTCGTTGTCGGCCTTGGCTTCCGCATCGCGCCCCAGCGCCATGTACAGCGAGGCCCGATCCGTCAGCGCCCGCAAGGAATTGGGTTGCTTGACGATGACCAGGTTCAACAGGGCCAGCGCGCCGGCTGCGTCGTTCTGCATGCGCAGCAGCTGGGACTTGAGCAGTTCGACATCCAGCACGTTCGGGGAGATCTGCTCGGCGCGTTCGAGCTTCTTCTGCGCGGTTTCAAGATCTCCGCGCGCCAGGGCGAGTCGGGCGCTGGCCAGGGCGGGCTGGAGGGAATTCGGGGCCAGGGCTTCGGCTTCATTGAAGGCCTTCTCGGCCTCGTCCAGCCGTTGCAGGCCGTTATAGGCAAGGCCCCGGGCGACCAGGATCATCGAATCGCTCGCGGCACTCACGTTCCCGACCTGGAAATCCTCCAGCGCCTTTTCGTATTTGCCGGCTGCCAGGTATGTCGAGATGAGCAGGGGGAGCGCCTGTTGCTTGTCGTAGCCCCGGGCGATCGCGGCCTGGATTTCCTTTTCCGCCGCCGGAAGGTCCCCGAGTTCGAATTGCACCCGCCCGAGTAGCAGGTGTGCCTCGGCATTCTGCGGATCGGTCCGAACGGCATTGCGCAGTTGGACCCCGGCAGTGCGCAAATCGCCTTTCGCGAACGCCTTCTTGCCGTCGCTGAGATAATCGGCATTTGCCATGGCAGGGCAGAGCAGCGCGAAAACGCCAGCGCAGAGCCAGAGATGCAAGCGATTTCGCATAGGCTTCGTCCTCATTTCGTGCATCATCCGGGCCACTGGGTGCCCAGGCCAGGGCATGCTTTCAGACAGATATCCTTCAGCATGGCGCTGGCAATCGCCAAGACGCCGGTGGCATAGCAGGTTTTCGCCCCGACGATCGTGGAAACCGAAGGCCGGTCGAGGCCCGCGTCCTTCGGCCGGTCATCGGGGTGCCTGACGCAAGGCTGGATGGGCGAGCACGATCCCGTGCCGAGCAGCCTTGCCGGAAAAGATGAAGACCGCGTGTCCGTGGGTGGGTTCCTGCCCGGCCAACCGGTACCGGGAACTACGGCCGGATCGGAATAGGGCACGATCTTATCGTCGGTACCACGAAAGGGCGCTCCCGAAGGTGGAGAGAGCGATCCTGTCGGGACCCATTGCCCGGCCGTGATTTTCTCCGGCATGCCCGCAAGAATGGTTCGGATTGCCATGCACGAATGGGCTGCAGAACTGCCGGTTGGCCCGAGTGATCAGAAGCCCCCTCTAGCGCGCGCCTTCCCTGAACAGGATCACCCGTACAGTGGAAAACAAAATCACGATATCCAGGAATACCGAGCGGTTTTTGACATAATAAAGGTCGTAGGAGAGCTTCTGTCGCGCGTCTTCCACGGAAGCGCCGTAGGGGAAATTCACCTGCGCCCATCCGGTGATGCCTGGCTTTACATAGCTCCGCTCGTGATAGAAAGGAATGACCTCCGCCAGTTGCTCGACAAAGTGCGGCCGCTCCGGCCGAGGCCCGACGAAGCTCATCTCGCCACGCAGAACATTGAGCAATTGCGGCAATTCGTCGATCCGGGTGGAGCGGATGAAGCTGCCGACGCGCGTGACGCGGCTGTCTTTTTGCGAGGCCCAGCGGGGCCGGCCTCCGGCTTCCGCGTCGACCGACATGCTGCGGAACTTAAAAAGAATGAACGGCACACCGTGCAGGCCGACACGTTCCTGACGATAGAAAACCGGTCCGGGACTGTCGAGTTTGATTAGAAGGGCGGTGATCAGCATCAGTGGCAGCGTCAGAACCAGAACCGCGAGGCTGACCAGGATGTCCATGATCCGTTTCGCCGCGGCCCCGAGCCGGCTGGTCGAGAAGCCGTCGGCATAGGTGAGCCATCGTTCGTTGAGGCGATCAACGTTGATGCGCCCCAAATGCTGCTCCCAGAAGCCCATCTCGTCGAAGACATGGATGCCGTGCAATTTCAAATCGAGCAACACCGCCCCAGCCAGGCAACTCTGCGCGCCGAAACTGCCGGTTAAGGCATCATTAGCGTCTGGATCGGCCGCAACCACGATGCCCCAGATACGTTCCGCCCGTGCTCGGGCCAGCCAAAGCTTCCTTTCCGGTGGCACGGTCGCGAGCCCGGCGTCCCGCCCTTGGGCGCCTGCGTCCGCATGCCCGTCAGACTGGAATGCCAGGATGGCCTCTGGCGTGACAATTTCGAAATACCTACCGCGCAGTGCCTGGATCTGTTCGCGTGTCCGGGACGCTTCGCGATCGCCGCCCACAATGAGGACCCTGCGAACGAACAACCGGTGCCCCATGGCAAAGCTAAAAATCCAACGGGTTAGGAGCAGACACGCGACCCAAACGATCAGACCTTTGGCGACCCACAGCAAGTATCCGCCATTCAAATTCACATCGAGCGTCTCGCTTACGAGCAGCAATGCCGGAAACGCAAGAACCCCGGCAATGCTGGCATTGGCCAGTAGACGCCTGCGCTCGAAGCAGATTTCCGGGCGATAGAGACCAATCGTGACCGCAATCGCACCAATCGTGAGGGCGAGCATGATGGCAAGGCTACCCGCCCCGGCATGGCCGAGGGGCGCCATGGCATCGGAACCAGCAGCCGACACCAAAAGGGCGTAGATCACGATCGACGCGAGCGCCCATTCGATGAGGCACAGGGCAGCCATTTCGGCGGGAAAATACTGGCCGAAAATCCTGTTCACTGAAACCTCCTTAAGACCTCGCCAAGCCAAATCCCGCGGGCCGAATCCAAAAAATACGCTCAATCGACAACCGGACTTGTCAAGACGAAAACCGCCAGCCGGACCTTTGCATTTCCTGACAAACCAGGATGTTGCAGTCGCACGGCATACCGGGTTGTCTTTGGCAACTCAACACATAGGTCAACCGTTCAACAATTTTTAACAATTTCATCGCGGGAGCCGAATTCACTAACCTTGAGACATTTTATGTTAATTATCGGGCTCAGGATACCGCTGAGCCTGGCCATCCGCGATCATGCCCGAAGCTATACAATTATAGTCAATAACCGCACCTTTGACGATCCGACTCGGCGGTCAAACCACGGCCGTTTGAGGTCATTGCATGGTTACGGAAGTCACATGCCGTCACCTGCCGCCCTCCACCGTCAACTCACGACGAAGTGTTCACGATGTGCATCACAAAATGCCATAAACAAGACGCGATGCATCCTAGTGCCAAATGGCCGCACTGATGTAACTGAACATTACTGACCCGCCGGACGCCTCGTCGGCGACCGGAGCGGTTTTACAAATATTAAGTCCGGACTTGTATTTGGAAGTAGCATGAGGTTGTCCGATTGCGTTTGGGTGGTGGAGGATGATACAGCGAACCAACTCTCGGGAGGTGGTCGTTTATCGGCCTTGCTTCCAGGCGAATTATTCGGATAGAGGCGTGTAGCTCATTGGCAGAGCGCTGCCCAAACACGGCAGATGAGGGGGTTCGATTCCTTCCGCGCCTACCAAATTGGCTTGAGTATGAGCGACTTGCGGCATCGGTTTGGACAAATCGATGCAATTGTTTAATCCTGTTGGCCACCTGTGCCGACGCTTTGAATTCGAGGTTACCGTGATCGGAAACTGGCGCGCTACTTCGATACTTTCTCTCGCCCTGGCAGGGTTCCTAATGGCGGGCTGTACGCCGGTAGGGCCCAATCCTGATCCGGCAGCAGCGGCCCAAGCCACCCCAACGACGTTCAGCCAGTCCGATTACGTTATCGGCGCCGCCGATACATTGGATGTGTTCGTCTACCGTTCCCCGGACCTGAGCATGGCGGGTTTGGCGGTGCGCCCGGATGGCCGGATTTCCATCCCCTTGGTCGAAGACATCACAGCGGCGGGCAAGACCCCGACAGCGCTGGCCCGGGAGATAGAGGGGCGCCTGAAGAAATATGTGCAAGATCCGACCGTGACGGTCATCGTGCGCGGGTTTGTCGGTCCGTATGACCGTCAGGTCAAAGTGATTGGCGAGGCCGCGGAGCCGCGTTCCATTCCCTATCGCGATCACATGACCCTGCTGGATGTGGTGATCGAGACCAAGGGCCTGACCAAGTTCGCCTCGGGTAATAGCGCCGTGATCGTGCGCCGATACGGCTCATCCGACCAAAAATCGATACCGGTGCACCTGAGTGACCTGATTAAGAACGGCGACATCAGCCAGAACCTGGAAATGCAGCCCGGAGATACGCTCATTATCCCGGCCACCTGGTTCTAACGAGGCAAAACCCATGGAGTCCTTACGCGCCCTGCTTCGGCACCATATCAAAGCGGCATGGCGGCGACGCTGGTACGGTTTGGCCATTGCCTGGATTATCTGCGGCATTGGTTGGGCAGGGGTTTACTCCCTGCCGAACCAGTACGAGTCGTCCGCGCGCATGTTCGTGGACGCCGACGCGATCCTGACGCCGTTGCTGAAGGGCCTCGCCGCGGACAATTCGGCGGTTACCCAGTTGGACGTGTTGCAGCGAACCCTGCTCAGCAACCCAAATCTGGAAAAGCTCATTGCTAAGACCGACCTGGATCTGGACGTGAACGGCCCACGCGACCGGGAAGCGATGGTCAAGGCGCTGGCGACGCAAATCAAGGTTGTGCCGCAGACCCGTAACCTGTTCACCATCTCCTACCGTAATCCGGTGCCGAAGACCGCCTACGACGTGGTTCAGTCCCTGCTGACGATCTTCATCGAGAGCGCGACCGGCGGCAACCGAACAGATATGGAGAACGCGCGGCGCTTCCTGGAGCACCAGATCTCGTCGTACGAGCAGCAATTGCGGGCAGCGGAGCGCCGTCGGGCGGACTTTCGCGGTAAGTATATGGAGATGCTACCGACCGAGACGGGCGGTTCGCCGAATGCCGGCCTCGACACGGCGCGGACGACCGCTCGGACACTGGCCGGACAATTGCTCGACGCCACGATGAAACGGGATTCGCTGAAGCAGGAGCTCTCGACCACCCCGCCTTTGGTCGTGGTGGAGAAAGGGAGTTCGATCGGCGGCGTTGGTGGTGGTAGGTCTGGCCAACCTAGCCGGCTTGAGCAGGCCGTTCAGGAACTCGCCGAGCTGCGGCTTCGGTTTACTGAAGAACACCCCGACGTGATTGCCATGCGCAAGCGGGTGGCGGAGATGCGGTCCGGCAAGGTACCGGCCGGCAGTTCAGGCGGCGGGTCGGCAACGCCCGGAGCGGTGGTGGGCCCCGATGGCAACCGTTCCCTGCCAAACCCGGTTTATGAGCAAATCAAGATACGCCTGATCGAGGCGGAGAGCCTGGTCGCTTCGTTGCAGCGCCAATCGACTGAGGCAAACACCTATCGGGACCGTCTGGACAAGATTCAGCGCGAGCAACCCGGGTTACTGGCCGAATTTGCCAATCTGGACCGCGATTACAATGTCCTTCGCAAGAACTACGAAGAACTGTTGAGCCGGCTGCAATCGGCGAACATCGCGCAGGCGGCAGATACGCAGGCCGACAAAGTGAAGCTCCAGATCGTCGATCCGCCGCAGGTATCGCGCCTGCCGGTGGCTCCCAACCGCCTGCTGTTGATGGCAGGCGTGCTGTTGGCTGGCCTGGGTGCGGGCATCGCGCTGCCGATCATGATGGGCCAACTGGATCGCTCGTTCTCCAGCGTTGAGGATCTTCGCAGCATCGGCGTGCCTGTTCTTGGGGCGATTTCGATGTTCGGTGCGCCCCCCAGACGTGAGCGGCTTATGTCCGTTGTCCGGTTTTCAGCCGCCGTCCTGCTCCTGTTTGCGGTATTCGCCGGGATCATGGCGCAAATA